>NZ_JBOZRT010000136.1:0-3083 GCF_050789165.1 Azospirillum sp. | reverse complement strand
GTGAGCATGATCCAGACCCAGCGCGCCTACGAGATCAACAGCAAGGCGGTGCAGACGTCCGACCAGATGCTGCAGCGCCTGAGCCAGTTGTGATGGCGACGCTGCGCTTGCTCGCCCTTTGCGCCGGGCTGGCCGTGCTCGCGCTGGCAGCGGGTTGCGCCCAGGTGCCGACGGCTCCGCTGGTGCAGCAGCCGATGACGGCGCGACCGGCGCCGGAGCACCGCGCGCCGACCCGCACGCCGGGTGCGATCTACCAGGAAGGTGGCCGCGGCCATGCCTTGTTCGAGGACCGGCGGCCGCGCCACGTCGGCGACGTGCTGACCATCGTCATCAGCGAAAAGGCCGACGCGAGCAAGAACTCCGCCACCACCGCCAGCCGCAACGGCAAGGTCGAGACCGACTTCGGCGTCTCGCCCAGGTTCCTCGGCGGCCTGCTGCGCGGCCAGGAAGCCAGCCTCGGCGGCGACAACGCGCTGACCGGCAAGGGCGGCGCCACCGCCGCCAACGCCTTCAACGGCGTGATCACCGTCACGGTGGTTGACGTGATGGCCAACGGCAACCTGGTCGTGAGCGGCGAGAAGCAGGTGCTGATCAACCAGGGCACCGAGTTCATCCGCTTCTCCGGCATCGTCAATCCGCACACGGTGATGGGCAACAACACGGTGCTCTCGACGCAAGTGGCCGACGCGCGCATCGAATACAGCAGCAAGGGCTTCATCAACGAAGCCCAGACCATGGGCTGGCTGCAGCGTTTCTTCCTCAACGTGATGCCGTTCTGACCATGAAGCAGGTCTTCTCTTCGCTTGCCTTCGGCCTGGCCGCCGCGCTGGCGCTGCCGGCCGGCGCCGAGCCGCTCAAGGCGCTCGCGAGCGTGCAAGGCGTTCGCGACAACCCGCTGATCGGCTACGGCCTGATGGTCGGCCTGGACGGCACCGGCGACCAGACGATGCAGACGCCGTTCACGACGCAGAGCCTCAATTCGATGCTGGCCCAGCTCGGCGTCACGGTGCCGCCGGGCACCAACATGCAGTTGAAGAACGTCGCGGCGGTGACGGTCACGGCCACGCTGCCGGCGTTCGCGCGGCCAGGGCAGGCGATCGACGTGACGGTGTCGTCCCTCGGCAATGCCAAGAGCCTGCGCGGCGGCACCTTGCTGATGACGCCGCTCAAGGGCGCCGACGGCGCGGTGTATGCGGTGGCCCAGGGCAACATGGTGCTTGGCGGCGCCGGCGCTTCGGCCAATGGCAGCAAGGTCCAGGTCAATCAGCTCACGTCCGGGCGCATCCCGGCCGGGGCGCAGGTCGAGCGCGCCGTCCCCGCCCCCGTCGGCGAGGAAGACACGCTGACGCTGGAGATGAACCGGTCCGACTTCGGGACCGCGCAACGCGCGGTGGAGGCGATCGACCGCCGGTTCGGCGTCGGCACGGCGCAGGCGGTGGACGCGCGCGTGATCCGCGTGCGGGCGCCCGCGGGGCCGCATGAGCGCGTCGGCTTCCTGGCCCGGCTCGAAGCCGTGGACGTGGTGCCGGCGCAGGACGTCGCCCGCGTGGTGATCAACGCCCGTACCGGCTCGGTGGTGATGAACCAGGCGGTGCGGGTGCAGGAATGCGCGGTGGCGCACGGCAGCCTGTCGGTCGTGATCAGCAGCCAGCCGGTGATCAGCCAGCCCAATCCGTTCTCCGCCGGGAGCACCGTGGCGGCACAGACGTCGCAGATCTCGCTGTCGCAGTCCGGCGGGGCGCTGCAGATGGTCAAGCCGGGGGCGTCGCTGGCCGACGTGATCAAGGGGCTCAACGCCCTGGGCGCGAATCCGCAGGACCTGATCTCGATCCTGCAGGCGATGAAGTCGGCGGGTGCCCTGCGCGCCGAACTCGAAATCATCTGAACGCCATGAGCGGACCCGTCGCACCCACCCCGACGGCCGCTTCGGCCCTCGAGCAGCGCTTCGCGCTGGACGTCCAGGGCGTGGCTTCGCTGCGGCGGGCGGCCCGCCAGTCGCCGGACGAGGGATTGCGGCAGGTCTCGCGCCAGTTCGAGGCGCTCTTCATGGGGATGATGCTCAAGAGCATGCGCGATGCGACGCCCGCGAGCGGCCTGCTAGAAGGACAGCACTCGCGGATGTACCTGTCGATGCTGGACCAGCAGCTGGCCCAGCACCTCTCGGGCCGCGGCGTCCGGCTGGCCGATGCGATGTACGAGCAGTTGCGCCGGTCGCTTGGCAGCGACGCGGCGGCCGGCGCCGCGCCGGCATCGCCGGCGCCGCCGACGGCACATGCCGGCGAAGCGGTTCCCGACGCGGCGCGCAGCGCAGCCATCCGCACCGCCCGTGCCACGCCCGTGGCGCTCGCGGCGCTGGGCACGGATGCGGCTGGTCGCGGGCGCGCAAGCTCCGAGCCACCCCGCGCCGGGCCGGCATTGCCGGCCCGCGTCCAGGCCTTTGTCGGGCGGCTCGGCGATGCGGCGCGTGCCGCGGCCCGCGCCACCGGCCTGCCGGAGACCCTGATCCTGGCGCAGGCCGCGCTGGAGTCCGCGTGGGGTCGGCGCGAGGTGCGCGGCGACGACGGCGCAACGAGTTTCAACGTGTTCGGCATCAAGGCCGACCGCTCGTGGCGCGGACCGGTCACGCAGGCCACGACCACCGAGGTGATCGGCGGCGTGGCGCAGAAAGTGCGCGCCAGCTTCCGGGCCTATGGCTCGTACGAGGAGGCGTTCGCCGACTACGCGAGGTTCCTCGCCCGCAATCCGCGCTACGGCCGGGTGCTGGGGGAAACCGATCCGGTGCGCGCCGCGCAGGAACTGCAGCGCGCCGGCTACGCGACGGATCCGGCGTACGCGAGCAAGCTGGTGCGCGTGATGAAGCGATTCTTCTGAAGCACTCCCTGCGCGATGGCGCCAACCGGCCGATATCCCTCAAGAAAGGACGCAAACCATGGAAGACACGCTGACCGGAACCAAGCCCTCCGCCACCGCCGCGAACGACCGCCGGCTGGAGGTCGTGACGTTCACCCTCGGCAAGGAGGAGTACGCCATCGACATCCAGCGCGTGCAGGAACTGCGCGGCTACGACGCCGTGACCCGCATCG
>NZ_JBOZRT010000135.1:0-19634 GCF_050789165.1 Azospirillum sp. | reverse complement strand
GCGCGGGCGGGGGCGGGGGCTTCCCGCCCCCCCCCCCCCCCCGGGTGGGGGTGTTTTTGGGGGGGGCCAGCGGCGTGCACGAGAATCAACGTCTGCCACGCAGGCCGTTGCCCCCTCCTATCCTCCCCCGCCGGAGGCGGGGGAGGGATTCCCTAATGATCACGCCGCCGCACGCTCCATCTGGGCCTTCCACTCGGTCAGCGTGACGAAGCGGAAGCGCTCGTCCTTCGCGCGCTCCAGGATCCGCGGCAGCGCCGCCACCGTGCCGGCGTGGTTGGAGTGCATCAGCACCACGGCGCCGGGCGTGAGGCCGCGCATCACCCGCTCCTCGATCACCACGGGCGGATGGTCGCGGTAGTCCTGGCTGTCCGCCGTCCACAGCATCGTCTCCAGGCCGGCGGCGCGGGCGATGCCCAGCGTGTGCTCGTCGTAGGAGCCGAAGGGCGGGCGGAACCAGCGCGTCGGCCGGCCGGTGATCGTCTCCAGCAGCGCGCTGGTGCGGCGCAGCTCGATGGCCTGCTCCTCGGGCGTGCAGTGGATCAGCCGGCGGTGGCTCCAGGTGTGGTTGCCGATCTCGTGGCCGTCGTCGGCGATCTCGCGAACCAGGCGGGCGTGGCGCTGCGCGTGGCGGCCGACCAGGAAATAGGTCGCCGGCACCCCGTACGCGCGCAGGATGCGGCGGATCTCCGGATCGTGGGCGGTGTCGGGGCCGTCGTCGATGGTCAGCGCGACGATGTTCTCGGTCAGCGCCTCGGGGTGCAGCGTCAGGCTGGCGCCGGGGTAGAGCTGCGCGGTGAGGAACCCGGCGTGGCCGTGCGTGGCGACCCAGCTCAGCTCCCTGGCGTGCGCGGGGAAGGCGGGCAGGGCGGCCATTCCGGCAAGGAACGCCCGGCGCTTCAAGGCCGTCTTCACAGGGGTCTCCCGAGGAACAGCAGGGGTTTGCGCAGCACCGCCTCGGTGAAGCCCAGGCGGTTGTAGAAGCCGACGTTGCGCATGCCGTCGGCGGTGACGACGTGCACGCCGGGGATGCCCTCGGCGACGCAGTCCTCGACGAAGCGCTCGACCAGACGCTGGCCGATGCCCTGGCCGCGGCGCTCCGGCCGGACGTTGACGTGCAGGTGCGCGGGGAAACGCGGGAACAGGTCGTCGAAGGTGGCGTATCTCGGGATCGTCTCGAACAGTCCCTCGGCGTCCGCGCTGTCCAGGCAGCCGGTCAGGTAGCCGCCGAAGGAGCCGTCGTCGTCGCGCCAGAACCAGATGTCCCAGGGCGCGTTCTCGACGTACCAGCCGGTCCAGGTGCGGAGGAACGCCGCGCGGGCCTCGGGCGACGTGAACTCGGTGCGCGCGGCGGAGAGGAAGAAGATCTCCTCCAGCGCGCGCAGCGCCGCCGACGGGTCGGGCAGCTTGGTCAGGCGGACGAGCACGATGCTACCGCTGCGCCGTCTGCACCGAGCGGCGCGGCACCAGCATGGTGTAGCGGCCGCGCGCCTTCATCAGGCCGGCGGCGTCGGCCGCCTCGGCGCCGGGTCCCCAGAACAGGTCGCCGCGCACCTCGCCCTTGATGGCGCCGCCGGTGTCCTGCGCGACGACGAGGCGCCGGATCTCGCCACCGGGCACCGGCACATCCTTGGCTTCCAGCCACAGCGGCACGCCCAAGGGCACGTGGCTCGGGTCCACCGCCAGGCTGCGGCCGGGGACGAGGCGCGTGTTGAGGGCGCCGCGGGCGCCGACGTCGCTGTCGCGGGTGCGGAAGAACACGTAGCTCTGGTTCATGTTCATCACCCGCTTCGCCTGGCCCGGGTTCGCCTTCAGCCAGGAGCGGATGAGTTGCAGCGTCACCTGCTCCGGCGTGGCGATCCCCTCGTCGATCAGGTGGCGGCCGATGGGGTAGTAGGGGCGGCCGTTCTGCCCGGCGTAGTGCACGCCGATGACGCTGCCGTCGGTCATGCGGATGCGGCCAGAGCCCTGGATCTCCAGGAAGAAGGCGTCGATGGGGTCGTCCACCCACAGCAGCTCCAGCCCCTTGCCCTTCAAGGCGCCGTTGACGATGCGCTCGCGCGTGGGGATGCCGCGCTTGGTCCGCGGCGGGGTGCGGTAGAGCGGGACGGTGTAGCGGTCGGTGCGCGTCCAGGAGCCGTGCAGCTCGGCCTCGTAATAGCCGGTGAACAGCCCTTCGGTGCCGCCGCCGAGCGAGACGGGGGTGAAGTGCGTCTCGAAGAAGGTGCGGGCGGCCTCGCGGTCGCCGGCGGGCAGGGTGCGGGCGGCGGCGCACGCCGGCTGCCAGTCGCCCACCGTGCCGGCCTTGCCCAGGCGGCGGTCGGGCGACTGGCCGCGGAGCCAGTCGCAGCTGCGGTGGAAGGCGGCCAGCGCCTCGGCGTGGTCGTCCTCAGCCCAGCCGGGCAGGGTGCGGAAGTCGGCGGCGATCAGGTCCAGGCTGACCGGCGGGTGCGCCGAGGACCCGCCCTGGGCGACCGGGCGATCGCCCGTGGTGGTGCACGCCGCGAGCCCCATCGCCAGAAGGCAGGACACCCGCGCCAGTACACGCCGCACCCCGCATCCCGCCGATTGCGCCATCGCGATCCCCTTGCCGGCCAGCGCCGGTTCCAGCGTTGAGAAGCCGCCGTCGTCTTGCCGCTCGTCTGGCGGCAACCGGCGTTGCTCATCTTTTTTACGGGGGAGGTTTAATAATCGTCAACGAAGCGCGGTGGAACGCAGTCTACGGGTGACGATGTCACAGACCATGCGCGTCGATTGTTTCGAGTGTTGCTGTGCAACCCGTTGATTTTCCTTATTTCGTGTTACCACGAACGAAATGGTCGCATCCACTTCAATTTTTCGGGGTTGCAGGGGTGAAGGTCCGCGCGGTCGACTCGGGGGATGACAAGATGCGGACAAACGGGTTATCGAGAAGCCCTTCCCGAAAGGAGCCCTTATGACGCCCGCTGCCCGCCTCCAGGCGGTGATCGACCTGTTGACCGAGATCGACGCCACCCCCCGCCCCGCCGACGCGGTGATGAGCGCGTACTTCCGCGCCCGCCGCTTCATCGGCGCCAAGGACCGCAGCGCAGTGGCCGAGACCGCCTACGCCATCCTGCGCCGCCACGCGCGCCTGTCGTGGTGGCTGGAGAAGGAGGGGCATGAGACCGGCCCGCGCGCCCGCGTCATCGCCAACGCCATCCTGGCCGAGGGCAAGCGCGCCGCCACCGTGGACGAGCTGTTCAGCGGCGGCAAGTTCGCGCCGGCCGCGCTGGAGCCCGACGAGAAGAAGCTGATCCACGCGCTGGACACCCACACGCTGGAACACCCGGCGATGCCCGAGTGCGTGCGCGTCGAGTGCCCGCCCTGGGCCGAGCAGCCGATGCGCGGCGCGCTGGGCGACCGCTTCGAGCGGGAGATGACGGCGCTGCTCGACGCCGCCCCGCTCGACCTGCGCATCAACCCGGTGAAGGCCAACCGCGAGAGCGCGAAGAAGGCGCTGGAGAAGGCCGGCATCGCGGCGGAGGACACGCAATGGTCGCCGCTGGGGCTGCGCGTCAAGGGACGGCCCGCGCTGGCGGCGACCGACGCCTTCAAGAACGGGCTGGTGGAGATCCAGGACGAGGGCTCGCAGCTCGTCGCCTTCGCGGTGTCGCCCAAGCCGGGGCACCAGGTGGTGGACTTCTGCGCCGGCGCCGGCGGCAAGACGCTGGCCATGGCGGCGCTGATGAACAACAAGGGCCGGGTGGTCGCCTGCGACGTGCTCGACAAGCGCCTGAAGCGGGCGGCCGAGCGCTTCCGCCGCGCCGGCCTGCACAACATCGAGGCGCACCCGCTGACCAGCGAGCGCGACCCCTGGGTGAAGCGCCATAAGCGCAAGTTCGACCGCGTGCTGGTGGATGCCCCGTGCTCCGGCACCGGCACGTGGCGGCGCAACCCGGACAGCCGCTGGCGCCAGCTCGGGCCGGGGCTGGAGCAGCTGCTGCCGCTGCAGGCGAACATCCTGGACAGCGCGGCGCGGCTGGTGAAGCCGGGCGGGCGGCTGGTCTACGCCACCTGCTCGCTGCTGGCCGAGGAGAACGAGAACCAGGTCGCGGCCTTCCTGGAGACCCACCCGGACTTCACCGTCAAGCCGGTGGCTGAGGTGTGGGCCGAGGAGAACCACGGCACCCCGCCGGCCGAGGGGCCGTACCTGCGCCTGATGCCGGCCAAGCACGACACCGACGGCTTCTTCGCCGCCGTGCTGGAGCGCAAGGGCGAGGACGAGGCGTCCGCATAAGAAAAGGGCCGGCAGCCCTGGAGCTGCCGGCCCTCGTGCGGTGTCTCGCGCTTAGTGGATGTAGATCGGATCGACGTCGTGCAGGGCGTCGATGTGGAAGGCGTCCATGCTCGTCGGCAGGGTGGACGCGGCGGACGCCAGCATCGTGTCGTGGCTGACCGCCGGGGCCTCCTGGGCGGCCTGGGCCACCAGGAACTGCTCCACCGACGCGGCGGCCGCGGACGCCGCCTGGTTGATGGTGCCCAGGCCGGTGTCGTCGGCCAGCGTCGCGCCGGTCGCGGCGGAGAGCTTCAGCGAGAAGGTCTCCGTGCCCTCGGCCACGTTGTCGCCCAGCACCTTGACGGCGACCGTCTTGGTGGTCTCGCCCGGGTTGAAGGTCAGCGTGCCGGAGGCGGCGGTGTAGTCGGAGCCGGCCTTGGCGGTGCCGTCCACCGTGGTGTAGTTGACCTTCACCGTGCTGGTCGCAGCCGAGGACAGCTTCACCGTGAACAGCGCGTCGGTCACGCCCGGCGTGGCCGTGCTGCCGGAGAACAGGCCGGCCTTGATGGCGTTGTACTTGTTGTAATCGACCTGCCAGCTGTCGTTCATGAGGCCGCCGGTGTCGCCCGAACCGGGGCTCCAGGCCCAGTAGGTCCAGCTGGCGCCCTGCTGGCCGGCCTTCAGGTCGATGGTGCCGTTGCCGTCCCAGTCGCCGTTCATGTACTGCACCAGCTTGGGCATCCACGCCTTGTCCATGCTGGTTTCCATGCGCGAGCCGAACTCGCCCACCAGCACCGGGTGCTGGTCGTTCTGGATCAGGCGGCCCCACATGTCCGTCCACTTCGCCGGCATGTTGTTCGGGAAGTTGGCGTCGTTGAACCAGCTCATCATGTGCAGCGACGGGCCGTAGTCGTGCACCGAGTAGACCAGCTTGGACGGGTCGGCCGAGAACTTGACGTCGTAGTTCTTCTGGCCCAGCAGGTTGCCGCCCCACCAGTACCAGTTGTTGTTGTAGACCTCGTTGCCCTCGACGATCAGCAGCCAGTCCTTGTTGACCGACTGCACGGCGTTGCCGATGCGCTCGGCCGCGCGGGCCCAGTCGTTGGGACCGCCGTCGCCCCAGGTGGTGGGGTTGTGCGGCTCGTTGTGCAGGTCGGCGCCGATGACCGCGTCCTTGCCGGCGTAGCGCTGGGCCAGCATCTTCCAGTTGGCGATCATCGTCGATTCCGGATGGGCCGACGTGTACCACAGGCCGTTCTCGTTGGCCGAGGCGCCGTCATCCGAGCGGTGGTGGTCGAGGATGATCTTCATGCCGATCTTGCCGGCGTAGTCGATGATCTTGTCGAACACCTGGAGCGAGTTCAGGCCCTTGAGGTCCGGGTTCTTGGAGTAGTCGATGCCCGTCGGCATCCGGCCGCCGCCGTCCAGCATGGCATCGGACCAGGGCAGGCGGATGACGTTGAGGCCCAGATCCTTCATCTTGTCCATGTGGTTCTGGTAGCTGTCCATCCACAGGCCCTGCGGGGCGAAGGCGTAGCCCTCGGCGCCGAACCAGTTGACGCCGGTCAGCTTCACGGCGTTGCCGGCGCTGTCGATGATCTGGCCGCCCTTGGTGGACAGGAAGCCCGGCGCGATGCCGGTGCCGCCGGTGGTCATGCCCGGCTCGGTCACCGTCACGTCGTTCACCGTCAGCGACGGCGTGGTCGGGGTCGGGTTGTTCGGGTTGCCCGTGCTGCCGCCCGGGAAGTCGCTGGCCGGGGCGTTGAACACCAGCGTGCCGTTCCACCACATGCCGGCCTGGCCGGCGACGACGTCCTTGCCGTCGAGCGCACCCTTGTCGTAGCTGACGATGCTCTCGGTCGCCGTGTGGGCGTTGCCGTTGATGGTGACCTTGTTGACGATCAGGTCGCGGCCGGCCATGTCGTTGTCGTACTGGACCTGCACCTTGTGGCCGACGCCGGCGGCGGCGTTGGTGGTGAAGGTGTAGTCCTTGGCGGTGAGGGAGGTCATGCCCTCGCCGACCTTCACGCCATCGACCAGCAGGTTGAAGTGCGCGCCGACGCCGTTCGCGACGTTGGCCTGCGCGTTGACGACGATGGTCGAGCTGCCGGTGGCCGGCGGCGGGTTGGTGACGACCGGAGCCGGGTAGTAGCTCGACGGCGTCGCGAAGGTCAGCGCGCCCTCCCACCACATGCCTTCCTGCCCGGCGACGACGTCCTTGCCGTCCAGCGCGTAGCGGTCGTAGGTGGCCTGGGTGGGCGACAGCGTGTTGCCGTTCACCGAGATCGACTTGACGTACAGGTTGCGGTCCTGGCCGTTCACGGTGGCGTCGTTGTCGTAATGGACCTGCACCTTGTGGGCCTGCGAGGCCTCGACATCGGCGGTGAAGGTGTAAGTGGTCGGGCTGGTGGCGCTCACGGTCGCCTGACCGACCTCCTTGCCATCGACCAGCAGGCGGAGGTGGGGGAACACGCCGCCAGCGGACTGCCCATAGGCGTTGATGACGAACTTGGTCGAGGTGGTGGCCATGGGTCTGTGCCCTTCATTCCGTTGATCTGGTGAGGGCAGACTGGACCCCAATGGTTAATGCGATCTTTCAAATTTTAGGGAAAAGCAGCTCGAAGTTGTGGTAAAAATGGGGCGGGAGCGACGCCGCTTTCCTATGGCGAATCTGCCACGGTGTGGTGTTCAGGCCAGGGTTTCCGCGGCTTTTTTTGGTCACAGCGGGTCGCGGTGCGGTCGCCGCGGCCTGTTCGGCCGGGTGCCGAAGCGGTGCTGGCATATGCGTTCAAGGGTCATTACGGTTAACGGCGCGACGCGCGAACGCCGGCCGGACGGGATGGCGTCCGGCCGGCGTTCACGGCCCGCGCGTCAGCCCTTGTGGGCGACCATGAAGACCTCGGGGCGGAACAGGAAGGCGGCGCCGCGCTTGGCGACGGCGTGCCGCATGCCGACCGGCAGCAGGCCCAGCATCGCCTCCACCGTGCGCACGTAGGCGAGGTAGCCGGGGCCGGAGAAGCTCTTCACCGGCAACCGGCGGCGCAGGCCGCGGGGTGCCACGTAGACCGCCTCCATCCGGGTGAAGCCGGCCTTGCGGCAGGCGGTGACGGTCTCGGCCCAGGTGTACTCGCGCAGGTGCATGCACACCGCCTCGTACAGGCCGAACACCTCCGACAGGTCCATCGGGCCGGCGAACTTGTGCGGCATGTTGAAGACGTAGCGTCCCTCCGGGCGCAGCAGCGCGTGGACGTTCTTCAGGTGCGGCAGGAAGTCGTCGGGGTGGTAGTGCTCGATGACGTGGGTGGAGATCACCGCGTCGAAGCTGCCGGGCTCTTCGAACTTGGTCAGGTTGACGCCGTCGGTGGTGCGCCACTGCACGGCCGCCTGCGGATCGACGTAGCGGGCGCCGCGCTCGCGGGTGATCTCCGTGGCGACGCACTGGAAGCCGTGCCGCGCCAGGTAGCTGAGCAGGCGTGCCTTACCCGAGCCGATCTCGTAGACGTCCCGCACGCCGTCCAGCAGCTTCAGGAAATGCCCGAAGTCCAGGTCGTCGTCGTAGTCCGACGTGTCGACGCCGTCGTTCAACCAGGGACACTCGCGGTACAGCGTGGTGTAGCAGCGCTCGAACACGTCCCAGCGGGTTTCCGGGCTGGAGGCGAGCAGCTCGCCGGCCAGCCGGCGCTCCAGGTCCCAGTGGCCGAGCACCATCTGCTCGTTCAGCGGATGCTGCGGGGAAAGGCCGAACTTCTTCTTGTAACGCTCGACAAGATGATGGCCGCTTTGGGTGTTCACGGTCTGCCTCTCGTGCGAATTCGGCGATGCGAAGCCTGATATGGGAGCCCCTCCCGGCCGGCCCGGCCCCTCTTGCGGGGCACCGGCGCGGCGAAATCGGGAGGGGTAGGGGCGCCCTCCGGACTACCCCGTCACGCCCGGCGCGCCGCGCCCTCCAGCGCCCGCGCGGCGGCGTGGTAGAGCGGCAGCGGCTGCGAGGCGGCGTCGAAGGGCGAGGGGTTGGGCTTCAACTCCCGCAGCTCCGTCGCCAGCCAGTTGAGATCGGAGCGCAGGTGCCACCACGTCACCTCGACCAGGGTGGCGTTGGCCGCCACGTCGCGCAGGTACTCCTGCGCCGTCCAGGCGATGGCGCGGTCCTTGTCCTCGCGGCTCCAGTGGCGCGGCAGGTGCCGCTCGTCGACGTCCAACTCGGTGACGTGGATGGGGATGCCCAGCTTGTCCACCGCGCGCAGGAAGGTCCGCATGCCGTCGCGGTCGTAGGGCTTGCCGGCGAACAGGTGGCTCTGCAGGCCCAGCCCGTCGATGGGCACGCCGCGCTTCACCGCGTCGGTCAGCCAGCGCAGCATGTAGGCGCGCTTGCGCTGCTGCCAGCCCTCCGCCAACTCGATGCCGAAGTCGTTGATCACCAGCTTGGCCGAGGGGAAGGTCGTGCGCGCGTGGTGGAAGAACGGGTCGAGCCATTCCGGCCCCTTGTCCCCGCCGGCCGCCACCCACCACATGCCGCGGCGGAAGCCGTAAGCGTCCTGCTGGTGCGGGTGGGAGGATTCGGTCTCCCAGAAGAACACCTCGTTGGCGACGTCGATGCGCCAGAACGCGTCGCCGTAGCGCTCGCGGACGGCGGCGACGTAGCCGGTGAAGCGCTGCCAGTGGTTTTCCGGCGCCAGCGTGCCCTCGGGGGAGAAGTAGGCGGGCTCGCCGATGCGCAGTTCGGACATGAGGTCGATGGGCAGCTTCATGTACTCGGGCATGCCCATGTGCTGCCACAGCATGCAGTGCCACGCCGGGACGGCGCCGAAGCGGCGGGCGTCGGCGACGGCGCGGTCGAAGCGGCGCCAGTCCCAGTTGCCCTCCTGCGGCTGCAGCACCGCCCACTTGCCGCCGTTCTCCGGCACCACGAGGTCGCATTCCTGCGCCATCAGCCGGTCGAGTTCGGGATCGTCGGGCAGGATGACGTGGTCGCGGGCGGCGCCGTGGCGGATGCCGCGGCTGCGGCAGACGTCGCGCAGGGTCGGCCCCGGCCCGGCGACGGGAACCAGCGGCGGCTGCAGCGCCTCGCCGTCGAAGGCCTGGGCGCAGCCGGCGGTCCACAGCACGCCGGCCAGCACGCCGAACAGGTCGCGGCGGCTGAAGGAGGTGTCCATGAGGGGGCTCCTCTAGAAACGGATAGCCCCTCTCCCTTGACGGGAGAGGGGTTGGGGAGAGGGTGGCGCCGGTGAAACCGGCCAAGTTTCCATCCCCTTCTCCCCCCGCCCCTCTCCCGCAAGGGGAGAGGGGAGTGACTCACCGCACCGCGCGCAGGCGGGTCGGCTCGCCGTAGTACTTCTTGGTGGCCTCGTAGTTGCGGTACGGGCCGGCGTAGCCGCTCTGCGCCGCCTTCTTCAGGTTCACGTCGGTCAGCACGCAGACGAACTTGTCGTAGTCGATCGGCCCCAGGTCGGCGACGCCCTGCAGGTCGCCGGCGGTGGTGTGGCCCCAGCGGGTGACGAACAGCACCTTGGCCGCCGCCGCGCACACCACCCGGGCGTCGGACACCGCCAGCACCGGCGCGGTGTCGAAGACCACCAGGTCGAAGTGGGGGCTGAGGCCCGCCATCAGCTCGATCACGCAGTCCACGTTGAACTTGTCGAGCGTCGAGGACATCAGCTTGCCGGCCGGCACCAGGGCGAACGGGACCTCCGGGTTGTGGTGGATGATCTCGTCCAGCGCGACGTTGCCGGCGATCCAGTCGGACAGGCCGGCCTTGCCGCCGGTGTCGAACAGGTGGTCGATGCGCGAGCGGCGGAAGTCGGTGTCCACCACCACCACGCGCCGGCCGGCCTGGCTGGCGACCTGGGCGATGGCGAGGCTCATCGAGGTCTTGCCGTCCTGCGGGCGGGCCGAGGCCACCGCGATGGAGCCGACCGGGCCGAGGTCCGCCAGATGGTTGCGGAACAGGGCGCGCAGCGATTCGCTGAACAGCGAGAAGGGATGGCGCTGGAACACCTGGTACAGGCGCGCGCTCTTCTTCTTCACCGGGTGGTGCGGCACCACGTGGATGGCGGCGGCGCCCAGGATGCGGCGGATCACCTCCGGGGTGTGCACGCGGCGCTGCATCAGCTCCAGCGCGAAGACCGCGACCACCGCTAGCAGGATCGAGGCGAAGAAGCCGGCGACGATCAGCAGCACCCGCATCGGGCCCGACGGCTCGTGCGGCACCTGGGCCTGCGACACCAGCTTGACGCCGGCCGGGAAGGCGCGGTTGTCCTGCTGCGCCTTCACCTCCTCCAGGCGGCCCATCAGCTGTTCGAGCAGCTGGCGCTTGGCGGTGGTGTTGGACTCCAGCGCGCGCAGCTTGACGCCCTCGTCGCTGAGATTGCCGGCGTACTTGCCCTCCATCTTCTCGATCATGTCGCGCAGGGCCTTCTCCTGCTCGACGGCGATGTTGGCGGCCTCGCGCACGCCGTTGATCTCGCGCCGGATCTCGTTCTGCATGGCGCCGGTCGCCTCGCCGAGGCGGGCCTGCAGCTCCTTCACGCGCGGGTGCAGCGGGCCGTACTGCTTGGACAGCTGCGCCATCTCGGTCTGCAGCGTGGCGACCGTGGCGCGCAGCTGCGCCACCACCGGCGACACGATGGAGCCGCCGATGGCGTTCCAGTTGCCGGCGCGCACGGCGCGGTCCAGCGCGTCGGCCTGGGCGACGGCGCGGGCGCGGTTGGCCTCGGCCTCGGTCAGGCGCAGGCGGGTCTGCTCCAGCGACTGCACGGCCAGCGGGCCGGTGGCGCCCTTCAGCAGGCCGGACTTGAAGCGGTACTGCTCGGCCTCGGTCTCGGCGGCCGAGACCTCCTGGCGCAGTTTGGTGATGCGCTCGTCCAGCCAGGCGATGGCGCCGGTCGCCAGCTCGCGGTCCATCTGCTGGCGGGTTTCCATGTAGCGCTTGACGATGTCGTTGACGATCGCCGCCGACAGCTCCGGGTTTTTCGCCGTGTAGGCGATGCGGATCACGCGCGAGCGGCCGACGATGCCGACCTCGAGCTTGCGGTGCAGGCGCTCCAGGATGCGGTCGGGGTTGCCGGCCGGCTCCTCGGCCTTCTGCTCGCGCTCGCGCAGCGTGGCGACGTAGCCGTTCGCCCAGTCCAGCGCCGTCTTCACCTGCTCCGGCGGGGCGTCGCCCCAGACCGTGCCGACCTTGTCCTGGACGAAGCCCAGCGCCTGCGCGGCCAGCGGCTCGCCCGGGGCCTCCTCCTTGACGGGTTTGATGAACTCGGGGTTGCCCATCAGGTTGAGGTCGGCGACCACCGTCTTCAGGATGTGGTCGGACTTCAGGATCTCGATCTCCGAGAGGATCGCCGCGTCCTCGGCCGGCATGGCGCCGACCACCTGCTCGGTCTCGCGCACGATGCGCACCTGCCGGCTGTCCACCAGCAGCAGCGCCTCGGAGGTGTAGGTGTCCGACAGCGTCGACACGCCGAAGGCGGTCAGGCCGGTCACCGCCGTCATCAGGCCCAGGATCATCCACTTGCGCCCGGCCAGCACCCGGCCGATGAAGCGCATGTCAGGCCCGGCCGCCGGCGGCGTCTGGTCGGAAGCGCCCGGCTGGTACGGCATCGGGGCGGCCGGCCAGGCCGACTGCATCGCCGGCAGGCCGCCGCGGTTGGGGGTGGGAAGCTGTTCCAAGGCTCAGACTCCTTGTGCTTGGGCGCCGGTCGAGCGGGCGCTGGCGGCGCGACGCAGCAGCATGAGATTGCGGGCGAAGCGGAAGCCGCCGTGGACGTAGCGGCGGTAGAGGCGGCGCGGCTCCTGCGCCATGCGGTACGCCCATTCCAGGCCGAGGCGCTGGAGGACGGCCGGGGCGCGGTCGAAGCGGCGCGCCATGAAATCGACGATGGCCCCGCCGTTGACGATCAGCACGGGGTGGTCGAGGGATTGGCGGAGCAGCACCGCCACCTCCTCCTGGCGCGGCATGCCCATCGCCAGCACGATGACGTCCGGCCGGTGCCGCCGCGCGCTTTCCAGGTAGCGCTCGGCGGGGTGGAAGCCGTGCAGCATGTCGGCGATGATGTGCGGCGTGGTGTTCTCCAGGTGGATGCGGGCGCGCTCCAGCCACGGCGTGGCGGTGCCGTAGACGGCGAGCCGGCGCTTGGGCAGGGTCTGCAGCAGCAGCGGGATGAAGTCGGTGCCGTTCATGTTCAGGCCGGGCTGGATGCCCAGCGCCTTCATGGCGACCGACAGGCCGATGCCGTCGCGCAGCACCACGTCCGACGCCCGGAAGGCGTCGTAGACCGTTGCCGACGACCAGCATAGGTTCACCGCGTGGACATTGACGAACGACAGGATCGTCGGTCTGTCCACCTTTTCCAACGATCTAATCAAGTCACGCCGCTGCTCGTCCGAATGTATAAGCCGGATGTTGTCGATCAGCGTCAGGACCTCACGCGGATTTGTCATTCGCATCTCCTGACCAATCAGTCGCGCCCACTGTGTTCTTGTCCCAATTACTCAAGTTTGCATGACGTCGCCGCGTTCGGAGAGACGGGATTCGTTACTACCCCCTTCGATCGCGCCAAGTGGTCGGCCGCACCGGGGGTCATGTTGGGAAGGGGGGGCGCCGGTGCCGTGGCGGGTTCGGCGAAGCCCGGGGGCTTGCGGGTTAGCCCGCGGCGCAGGCCCCGTTTACCTCGGCGGGATTCGGCTTGCTGCGCGTGCGTCCGCCGCCCATATAGGGTTACTTTCCGCGGGCGATTCGACCGCGCCCCAAGGACGGCCCCAAGGACAAGAGATGGCTTCCGACGACACCCCGAAGACTCCCGGCACCGCCGACGAATGGGACCGGCGCGACGCGTTGCGCGCGGTCGCCGCGGTGGTGCGCGGCGACGGCATCGAGGTGGACGCCGACTCCACGCCGGCGCGCTGGTCGATCACCGTGGTGCACGACGTGACGGTGCCCGGCACCGACCGCCGGCTGCGCCTGCGTTTCCGCGTGCCGGTCGGCCCGCTGCCCGACGTGGAGGCGGAGCTGTGGGGCCTGCTGGTGGCGCCGGAGGGCTTCGGCCGGCCGCAGGCCAAGCTGCTGGGCAAGCAGGTGAAGGCGGCGGTGCTCGGCTCCCCCGCCATCGCCAAGGCCAAGGCGCGTGTCGATGCGTGGTTCCGGTCCATGGAGGAGCGCGCCGCCGGTTTCGGCGAGGCGTGGCGGCCCAAGGCGGTGGCCGACGACCTCGGCCGCGCCGCCACCTTCGGCGGCCGCATCCCGCGCTTGCAGGCGCTGCTCGACGCGCTGGAGGAGGGCTTCTCCACCGCCGCCGCGCGCATCGGCCAGCGCGTGCGGCGCCAGCAGCTGGAGAACGCGTCGGGCCTCGGCGTCTACCTGGACAGCTTCGCCGCCGCCCGCGCCATGGTGCGCAAGCTGCGGCTGTTCGTCGGCCCGACCAACTCCGGCAAGACGCACGCCGCCATGGACCGGCTGGCGGCGGCGGAGAGCGGCTGCTACCTAGCGCCGCTGCGCCTGCTGGCGCTGGAGGGGCAGGAGGCGCTGGAGACGCGCGGCCGGGCGTGCAGCCTGGTGACCGGTGAGGAGCGCGACGTGCGCCCCGGCGCCGGCTTCGTGTCCTCCACCATCGAGATGGTCAACACCGCCCGCGTCTGGGGCGCCTGCGTCATCGACGAGATCCAGATGATCGGCGACCCTGACCGCGGCTGGGCGTGGACCCAGGCGGTGGCCGGCGTGGCGGCGCCGGAGATCCTGATGACCGGCTCGGCCGACGCCATCCCCTACGTCAAGCGCCTCGCCGATGCCATGGGCGAGGACCTGGAGGTGGTCGAGTTCACCCGCAAGTCGCCGCTGCGCGTGCAGGAGGAGCCGGTGGCCCTCTCCAACGTCAAGCAGAACGACGCGGTCGTCGCCTTCTCGCGCCGTGACGTGATGGGGCTGCGCCGCGACCTGCTGGCGCGCGGCCACACCGTGGCGGTGATCTACGGCGCGCTGTCGCCGGAGGTGCGGCGCGCCGAGGCGCGGCGCTTCCGCGAGGGGCAGGCCGACGTTCTGGTCGCCACCGACGCCATCGGCATGGGCCTGAACCTGCCCATCGCCCGCGTCGTGCTGTCCGTCACCCGCAAGTACGACGGGCGGGAGGAGCGCGAGCTGAACGCCTCGGAGATCCGCCAGATCGGCGGCCGGGCAGGGCGCTTCGGCATGCACGAGGAGGGGCGCGTCGCGGTGCTGGAGGGCGAGAGCATCAATTCCGTCCGCCGGGCGCTGACCTCGCCGCCGGTGCCGCCGGAGGACCCGCGCTCCTGGATCTCGCCCAACCTGATCCACGTCGAGGCCATCGCCCGCGAACTGGACACCGACAGCCTCGTCAAGGTGTTGCGCACCGCGGGACAGGAGCTGCTGCGCGCCAGCCAGACCTTCCGTATGACCGACCTGGAGCAGCGCATCCAGGCCGCCGCCGCGGTGGACAAGGCGAAGCTGCCGCTTGCCACCCGCGACATGCTGGCGCGTTGCCCGGTCGACGTGCGCGATCAGAACCAGTTGCGGCTGCTGGCGCAATGGGCGTTCAACCAGGGCCGCGGCATGCCCAACCGGGCGCCGGAAGCGGCCGAACGGTTCAGCCACCGCGTCGGCACGGACGTCGAGCTGGAGGCGGCGGAGCGCGCGGTGAAGGATCTCACCGCCTACGCGTGGCTCTCCTACCGCTTCCCGGAGGCGTACCCGGAGATGGACCTGTGCCTGGAGCGCCGGGCCATGCTGAACGCCTTCATCGAGCGCACGCTGGCCGAACGCAGCCTGGCCCGCGCCTGCCCGACCTGCGGCACCCGGCTGAAGGCGAACCACCGCTTCCGGGTCTGCGATTCGTGCTACGCCCAGCGAGTCGACCGCTCGGCGGGGCCGCGCGGCGACCGCCGGGGCCGTCCGGCGGAGGCCGGCGGCGCGGCGCATCCGCATTTCCACCACGCCCAGAAGCCGCCGCCGGCCCAGCCGGGACGCGGCCGTCCGCCGTCGCGCCGGCGCGGCGGCAAGGGTGCTCAGCCGTAGTACGCCCCGCAAAGACTTTGATCCTCTTTCTGAATATGAGTAGTATCCCCGCACACGTTCCGCACGCGTTGCGGCACGCCGGGTCGCGTCCGGCGCTGGTATTCGGGGGACAATGTTCGAGCGGGGCGGGGACGATCCGAGCGCGCTGACCATCTACCGGCCGGTGTCCCTCCGGGGGTTCCGGGACGGTGGGAGTCTTTCCGACCGGATCCTGATCGTCGCGCTGTGGCTCGCCACCATCGCCGCCGGCATCGGCCTGGGGCTGGCCTCCATCGTCTACGAGTGGTCGGGCGTGCCGCTGCATTTCGGCGGCACCGACGTGTACGTCACCATCTATCCGCCGCTGGTCTTCGCCGCCTTCTGGGTGCTGTGGTTCGGCTTCTGGTGGGGCTTCCTGCCGGCCTACCTGTCGACGCTGGCGCTGGCGCTGTATTCCGGCATGCCGGTGGGGTGGTCGCTGATCTTCGCGTTCGCCGATCCGGTCGGGCTGGCGGTGTTCGCCATCGCCTACCGGGCGATCCCCGTGCCGCACGACCTGCGCTCGCTGAACGCGGTGCTGTTCTTCGTGCTGCTGTCCTTCGTCGGCGGCGTGTTCGGCTCGACGGGATCGTTCATCTGGATCACCACCAGCAACGTCGGCGCCCAGCAGGTGCTGCCGATCTGGCAGGGCTGGTGGCTGGGCGCCTTCCTGCAGAACCTCGCCATCGTGGCGCCGGCCCTGGCGCTGCTGGGCCCGGCGGTGATGCGCTGGCGCTCGACGCGCTGGGCCGGCGCCGGCCACGCCGACGTGACGGCGCGCCACACGCTGGGTGGGGCGGCGCTGATCCTCGGCGGCGTGCTGCTGTTCCTCTACCTGTCGGTGCGCCTGAACATCGATGCGTTCGAGACACCGTCGGCGTCCGGGGCCGCCACGCTGGTCGAGTCGACGCGGGCGATCTACTGGGTGATGACGGTGATCATCGTCTTCGCCTCCTACTTCGGCTACCAGCTGTTCACGCAGTGGATGACGTCGGTGACCCGCTCGACCGAGGAGCTGTCGGCCGCCAACGCCCGCCTGGCCGAGCAGACCGAGGCGCTGACCGCCGCGCTGGACAGCGAACGGGTGGCGCACGAGCAGCTGAAGGCCGCGCAGGCGCACCTGGTGCAGGCGGAGAAGATGGCCTCGCTGGGCTCCCTGGTGGCCGGCGTGGCGCACGAGATCAACACACCGCTGGGCATCGCGCTGACCGCCACTTCGCACCTCGGCGACGAGACGGTGAAGCTGGAGAAGCTGTCCGGCGAGGCGAAGCTGCGCAAGGTGGACTTCGAGCGCTACGTCGGCATCGCGCGCGAGACCACCGGGCTGGTGCAGTCGCACATCGCGCGCGCCGCCGGGCTGGTGCAGAGCTTCAAGCAGCTGGCCAGCGACCAGGTCGCCGACGACCGGCGCCGGTTCCGCCTGCGGGAGTGGCTGGAGGATCTGGCGACCGGCCTCAAGCCGGCGTGGCGCAAGGCCGGGCACGTCATGTCCATCGACTGCCCGGACGGCATCGAGATCGACGGCTACCCCGGCGCGCTGGCGCAGGTGCTGACCAATCTGGTGATGAACTCGCTCGACCACGGCTTCGGCGAGGGGCAGACCGGCAACCTGCTGGTCACCGTCTCCACGCCGGATCCGCGGACGGTGGAGGTGGTCTACACCGACGACGGCCGCGGCATTGCGGCCGACTGCCGCGCCAAGGTGTTCGACCCGTTCTTCACCACCAAGCGCAGCTCGGGCAACACCGGCCTCGGCCTGCACATCGTGTTCAATCTGGTGACGGCGCGGCTCGGCGGCTGGATCGAGCTGGACGGGGCGGCGCGCGCCGGCGTGCGCTTCGTCGTCCGCTTCCCGCGCGTCGCCCCGCAGCCGGCGCCGCAGCCGGTCGAGGCCGACAGCGCGGCCTGAGTCGCCTCGAAAGAACTGAAGTCTCCGAGAAGACACGGGGCGCAGGCTTGTTCCTTCGAGGTAGCCCGGTATACTGCGCCTGAACTTCCGGGTGTCGCCAATGCAGAACGCAGCCGCCGCGGGCACGCCGTCGTTGGAGACGGTAACCCGCCTGTACCACCAGCTCCGCCTGATCCGGGTGCTCGAGGAGGAGGTGGCGCGGGTCTACCCCACCGACAAGATCAAGAGCCCGGTCCACCTGTCCATCGGGCAGGAATTCGTGTCCGTCGGCGTCTGCGACGTGCTGCAGCCGCGCGACCACGTCTCCATCACCTACCGCGGCCACGCCGCCTACATCGCCAAGGGCGGCGACATGGCCGCCATGGTGGCGGAGATGTACGGCAGGAAGGCCGGCTGCGCGCAGGGCCGCGGCGGCTCCATGCATCTGGTGGACACCCGGGCCGGCGTCATCGGCGGCTCCGCCGTGGTCGGCACCAGCATCCCGATCGCCGCCGGCTACGCGCTGGCGGACCGGCGCAAGGGGACGGGCGGCGTGGTCGCCTGCTTCTTCGGCGACGGCGCCTCGGAGGAGGGCTGCCTGGCCGAGACGCTGAACTTCGCGGCGCTGCAGAAGTTGCCGGTGCTCTTCGTCTGCGAGAACAACGGCTACGCCATCCACGAGCCGCGCTCCAAGCGCTGGGCCACCGACCGCCTGTGCGAGCGCGTGGCGACCTACGGCATTCCGGCCCACCACATCACCAGCGGCGACGTCTTCGAGGTGCGCGCCCGGGCCGAGGAGGCGGTGCGCGCCATGCGCGACGGCGGCGGCCCGGTGTTCCTGGAGGTGGACTGCTACCGCTGGCAGGAGCACGTCGGCCCCAATCAGGACTACGACCAGGGCTACCGCTCGCAGGCCGAGCTGATCCCCTGGATCGAGGACGACCAGGTGCCGCGCCTCGCCCGCATGCTCGACCCGGCGGTGGTCGAGCGCATCGACTCCGAGGTCCGCTCGGCCGTCGCCGCCGCCTTCGCCTTCGCGGAGGAAACCCCCTTCCCGGATCCCGAGGACCTCTATGACCACGTCTACGCCTAATCCGGGAGAGGGCCGGCTCCTCCGCTACGTCGACGCCCTGTGCGAGGCCTTCGCGCAGGAGATGCGGCGCGACGAGAACGTCTTCGTCTTCGGCCTCGACGTCGACGACCACAGGTGCATCCAGGGCTCGACCCGCGGCCTGCTGCAGGAGTTCGGGGCGGAGCGCGTGTTCACCACGCCGCTGTCCGAGGACGCCATGACCGGCGTCGCCATCGGCGCCGCCATGGCCGGCATGCGCCCGGTCCACACGCACATCCGCATGGACTTCCTGCTGCTGTGCATGAACCAGCTGGTCAACATCGCCGCCAAGGCGAGCTACATGTACGGCGGCACGGTCAGCGTGCCGCTGGTCGTGCGCTCGATGATCGGCAAGAGCTGGGGGCAGGGCGCCCAGCACTCGCAGGCGCTGCATTCCATGTTCATGCACGTGCCGGGGCTGAAGGTGGTGGCGCCCTCCAACGCGCACGACGTCAAGGGCTGCATGATCGCGGCGATCCGCGACGACAACCCGGTCATCTTCATGGAGCACCGCCTGCTCTACCCGACCGAGGCCTACGTGCCCGAGGCCACGTACGAGGTGCGCCCCGGCAAGGCGCGCGTGGTGGCGCCGGGCGAGGACGTGACGGTGGTCGGCATCTCCAACATGGTGGTGGAGTGCCTGCGCGCCCGTGAGCTGCTGGCCGAGGCCGGCGTCTCGGCCGAGGTGATCGACCCGATCTGGCTGGCGCCGCTGGACATCGACACCATCGTGGAGTCCGCCCGCCGCACCAAGCGGCTGGTGGTCGCCGACAATGGCTGGACCAGCTGCGGGGCCGGCGCCGAGATCGTCGCGCAGGTGCTGGAACGCGCCGGCGACGCCGGCATCGCGGTGAAGCGCATCGGCTTCGAGCCGACGACCTGCCCGCCGTCGCCGGTGCTGGAGGCGAAGTTCTACCCGAACCCCGGCACGGTGGCCGCGACGATCCACGCCATGGTGCGGCCGAAGGACGCGCCGTGGACGCCGGATCCGGAGCGCACCAGGCTGGCGTACCAGACGCAGTTCCGCGGACCGTTCTGACGTGCCCGCGCCCCCGTGGTCGGCGCACGCCGGCCGCGGGGTGTCCGCGAACGGCGCCCGTAAAAGGCGAATGCGCGGAAACGGTATAAACCTTTCCGGAAATCCTCTATAACGCGTGTCATGACAGGGCGGGCAGGACGATGAATGCCTGCCCGGTTTGGGAAACACAATGCCTCCCGGCGCCAGGAGTTAAAAGGCTCCATGGTCACCCTGCACTCGTACCTGTCGGCCGCGCAGATTTCGCAGCTGTCGACATCGATCATCCGCACCCTGGCGACGAGCGCGGTCGCGTCGTTCGACCGGACGCAGGTCGGGGCGCTGACG
>NZ_JBOZRT010000015.1:0-41554 GCF_050789165.1 Azospirillum sp. | reverse complement strand
CCCTCCATCGCAACCTCCAGCACTGAGGAGGTTCCTAGGAATCACACACCGCACCGAAAGGGAATCCTACAAGCCCGATCTTCAAGCGATTGCCCTGTTGACGGGCCGGGGCGCGCAATGTAGGATTATAGTCGCAGATGGCGGAGGTGTGTCCACCGCCGGGGTCGCCGCCGGGGGATGTGAACTGAACACGCCCTGCACACTGTTCCATAGTGTTCCACGGCGTTCCATTCACCGGCCGTTCAGTCCGGGCTGACCAGCTTCAGCCCGAGGATGCCGGCGACGATCAACCCGATGCAGGCCAGCCGCGCCAGCGACGCCGGCTCGCCGAACAGGACGATGCCGAGGATCACCGTGCCGACGGCGCCGATGCCGGTCCACACCGCGTAGCCGGTGCCGACCGGCAGCGTCTTCAGCGCCAGCGACAGGAACACGAAGCTGACCGCCATGGCCGCCACGGTGGCCAGCGACGGCCACAGCCGGGAGAAGCCTTCGGTGTATTTCAGCCCGATCGCCCAGCCCGTCTCGAACAGGCCGGCGATGAGCAGATAGATCCACGCCATCATGCCTCTCGTGTGTTGGTTTCGGGCGGCGTGCCCGCGTCAGGCCCCCTCCTGACCTCCCTCCCATCTTCGGGGAGGAGGAACGAAGCCCTCCCCCGCGAAGTGGGGGAGGGTTGGGTGGGGGCCCGGCTCAGGAAGTCCCATGTCCCCCGTACACCAGGAACAGGACCCGCGTATCCCCGTACCGCCGGTCTTCCAGCACGGTGAACCCCTCCGGCGGCTCGACCACGGCGCCGGCCTCCTCCTCGACCACCGCCACGGCGCCGGGCGCCAGCCAGCCGGCGCGGGCCAGCGCCGCCAGCGCCCTGGGGGCGAGGTCCTGGCCATAGGGCGGATCGAGGAAGACGAGGGTCGCCGGCTCCCGCGCCGCCGGCGGCTTGGTGGCGTCGGCGCGCAGCACGGCGGTCCGCCCGGCTTCGCCCAGTTCGACGATGTTGGCGCGCACGGCGTCGAGCGCGCCGCGGCCGAGGTCGAGGAACGACGCCCGGTCCGCCCCGCGCGACAGCGCCTCCAGCCCCAGCGCGCCGGTGCCGCAGAAGGCGTCCACCACCACGGCGCCCTCGACCGGGGAGCCGCCGTCCGGCCCCCAGCCGGAGTGCGCCAGGATGTTGAAGATGGTCTCGCGGGTGCGGTCGGTGGTCGGCCGGGTGTCGCGCCCGGCCGGTGCCTGCAGCCGCCGCCCGCGGTGCCTACCGGCGACGATCCGCACGGCCGCCGCCTCCGGCCCCGCCGGGCCGGCCGCCACCGCGCGGGCCGCCCTCGCGGGAACCGCCGCCACGCGGGCCGGCGCCCGGCTTGGGACCGCCCTGGCCCGGACCACCCCGCTCGGGCTTGCCGCCCGGCTTGCCACCGGGCTTGCCTGCGCGCTCGGCCTGCGGACGGCCGCGCGCCGCGCCGGCCGGCTTGTCGGCGGACGGGCCGCGCGCCGGCTTGGCGGCGCTGCGCTCGCTGCGCTCGCCCCGCTCCTTGCCGTCGCTTCGCTGGTCGGGCCGCCGCCCCGGCTTGCCCGGCCGGTCGCCCTTCGGGTGCTCCGCCTCGGCTGCCGCCCTGGCGAACGGTCTGGCCGGGGGCTTGCCCTTGCCGGCCGGTCGGTCGCCGCGCTCCTCGGCGCGCCGCTCCGATGCCGGCTTGGCCGCCGGCCTGGGCGCCGCGGGCTTGCCCGTGCGCACGTCGAACTTGCGGGCCGGCCGCTCCGTCACCTCGGCAAAGTCCTCGTCGAACTCCCGCACGGGCTTGACGTCCGGCTTGGGCCGCGCCTTGGGCGCGCGGAGCGGCGAGTTGACTAGCTTCGGTTCCGGCTTCGGCCCGGCCTTGTGCGGGCCGCGGTTGGCCGCCCTGGGCGCCGCCTTGGCGGTGCCGCCGGCCGACTTCGGCGGCTCGGGCGCGCCGTCGCGCTGGGTGAAGAAGCCGGAGATCTGGTCCCGGACCACGCGCTTCGGCACCTCCTCCACCTCGCCTTCCGGCAGCTTGCCGAGCTGGAAGGGGCCGTAGGCGGTGCGGATCAGGCGGTTCACGGACAGCTCCAGGCTCTCCATGACCTTGCGGATCTCGCGGTTCTTGCCTTCCTTGATGGCGACCGTCAGCCAGGCGTTGGAGCCCTGCACGCGGTCCAGCACCGCTTCGATCGGGCCATACTGGACGCCGTCGATGGTGACGCCCTTCATGAGCCCGGCCAGCCGTACCTCGTCCACCGTGCCGTGCACGCGCACGCGGTAGCGCCGCGTCCAGCCGGTGGCCGGCAGCTCCAGGAAGCGCGCCAGCTCGCCGTCGTTGGTCAGCAGCAGCAGCCCCTCGGTGGTGAGGTCGAGGCGGCCGACCGACACCACGCGCGGCATGCCTTCCGGCAGCTTGTCGAAGACGGTGGCGCGGCCCTTCTCGTCGCGGGCGGTGGTGACCAGCCCGGCCGGCTTGTGGTATCGCCACAGGCGGGTCGGTTCCGGCTCGGGCACGGGCTTGCCGTCGACGATCACGTCGTCGCCGGGCCGGACCACGAAGGCCGGGCTGTCGAGCGTCTTGCCGTTGACCGCCACGCGGCCCTCGGCGATCCAGCGCTCGGCGTCGCGGCGCGAGCACAGCCCGGCCCGCGCCAGCCGCTTGGCGATGCGCTCGCCGCCCGATCCCTCGGGCGGCGCGCCGGAGTCAGATGTGGTGTCGGAAGAGGTGTCCATGGGCACGGACCATAGGGCCTGCCGTGCCCGCCCGCAATGGCGGAAGGAGCCTACTCTTCCAGGCGGAAGCCGACCTTCATCACCACCTGGAACTGCGCCACCTTGCCGCCGCGCACGTTGCCGCGGGTCTCCATCACCTCGAACCAGTCCACGTGCTTCAGCGTCTTCGAGGCGCGGTCGATGCCGTTCTTGATCGCCTCGTCGATGGAGATGTCCGAGGTGCCGACGATCTCGACCTTCTTGTAGACGTGGTTTTCCATGGCGCGCGTCCTCCGTCGTGACGGTTCTGTGGTGTGAGCTTGACCCCGAACGCCGCCCGGATCAACCCGGCCTTGACCGGCGGATTGCCGCGGGGCAGGGTCGCGGCCATGTCGAACACGTCTCCCATGGCCCTTGCGCTCGCCGAGGCCGAAGCCGCCGCGGCGCGCGGCGAGGTGCCGGTCGGCGCCGTGCTGGTGGACCCGGCGACCGGCGCCGTGCTCGGCCGCGCCGGCAACCGCACCGAGGAGCTGAACGACCCCACCGCCCACGCCGAGGTGCTGGCGATCCGCGAGGCCTGCGCCGCGCTGGGCGAGCCGCGGCTGCCGGGCCTCGACCTGTACGTGACGCTGGAACCCTGCGCGCTGTGCGCCGCGGCGATCAGCTTCGCGCGGCTGCGCCGGGTCTATTTCGGCGCCTACGACCCGAAGGGGGGAGGGGTGGAGCATGGCCCGCGCTTCTTCACCCAGCCGACCTGCCACCACGCCCCGGACGTCTACGGCGGCATCGACGAGACGCGGGCGGCGGATCTCCTCAAGGGCTTCTTCCGGGAGCGGCGGGGCTGATCTTCCGGGGTCTTGTACCGGCCGGGCGACACCCCCAAATCCGCGGCGCCAACCACGAGAGGGGTACGTCATGGGTCTGTTCGACATGTTCAAGGGCGGCGCGCCGCTCGACATCACGCCGCGGCGCGCGCTGGTGGTTTCGCTGATCTACTGCATGGGCTCCGATGGCGAGATCGACCCGGAGGAGGTCGGCCACCTCGTCTCCGTCCTCGGCCGCAACGCCACGCGCGAGGAACTGGACCGCTGCTTCAAGTACGCGCGCAGCACGCCGGCCGACGCCTTCCTCGCGGAGGCCGCGCCCAAGCTCAGCGATGCGCAGCGTCTGTGCATCCTGCTGAACATGATCGACAGCGCCATGGCCGACGGCGAGGCCGAGGCGGGCGAGCGCGACCTCATCATCCGTTTCCAGCGGGCGTTCGGCTTCGACGACGCGACGCTGGAGCATCACTTCCGCACGCTGGTCGCCAAGAACGACCGCGCCATCCTCGACCGATAGGACGAAGGTCAGCCGCCGGAGGCGACTCCGGCGGCTGCTTTTCTCAGCGCTCGACCGCCCGCCAGCCGATGTCGCGCCGGCAGAAGCCCTCCGGCCACTGGATCCGGTCCACCGCCCGGTACGCCCGCGCCTGCGCGTCCTTGACGGTCGGCGCCATGGCGGTGACGCCCAGCACGCGCCCGCCGGTCGCCAGCACGCGGCCGTTGTCCGCCTTGGTGCCGGCGTGGAAGACGGTGACGCCCTCCACCGCGTTGGCCTCCGCCAGACCCTTGATCTCGGTGTTCTTGAGGTAGTCGCCGGGGTAGCCCTGGGCGGCCATGACCACGCACAGCGCCGCCGCGTCGTGCCACTGCACGTCCTCCGGCTTCAGCGTGCCGTCGCGGGACGCCAGCAGGGCGGCCAGCACGTCGGACTTGAAGCGGGCCATCAGCGTCTGGCACTCCGGGTCGCCGAAGCGCACGTTGAACTCCAGGGTCTTCGGTACCGGCTGCCCGTCTGGGCCGCGGACGATCATCAGGCCGCCGAACAGCACGCCCTTGAACGGCCGCCCCTCGGCCGCGAGGCCGCGCACCGTCGGCTCGACGATCTCGCGCATGACGCGGGCCTCGAGGTCCGGCGTCAGGGCGGGGGCGGGGGAGTAGGCGCCCATGCCGCCGGTGTTCGGGCCGGTGTCGCCGTCGCCCACCGCCTTGTGGTCCTGCGCCGACGCCAGGGGCACCGCGGTGGCGCCGTCCACCAGGGCGAAGAAGCTGACCTCCTCGCCGTCCAGGAACTCCTCCACCACGATCTCGGCGCCGGCGGAGCCGAAGCGGCCCCCCACCAGCGCCTCGTCGATGGCGGCGAAGGCCTCCTCCTCGCTGCGGGCCACGGTGACGCCCTTGCCGGCGGCCAGCCCGTCGGCCTTCACCACGATGGGGGCGCCGTGCTGGCGCACAAAGGCCTTGGCGGCGTCGGCGTCGGTGAAGCGCTGGTAGAAGGCGGTCGGCACGCCGTACTTGGCCAGCAGGTCCTTCATGAAGCCCTTGGAGCCCTCCAGCTCCGCCGCTGCGGCGCTGGGGCCGAAGGCCTTGATGCCGGCGGCCTCCAGCTTGTCCACGAGGCCGAGCACCAGCGGCCCCTCCGGGCCGACCACCACGAAGTCGATGCCCTGGTCCTGGGCGAAGCGCAGGATGCCGTCCACGTCCTCGGCGCCGATGGCGACGCACTCGGCCACCTCGGCGATGCCGGCGTTGCCGGGGGCGCAGACCAGCCGGTCGCACAGCGGCGAGCGCTTGATGGCCCAGCACAGCGCGTGCTCGCGCCCGCCCGACCCGACGACCAGGACTTTCATGGGACCCCGTCCTTCCATGCTTGTTGCCGACCGGCAGCCTTGTATCATGGCGCGGCCATGACACAAGACTTCGACAGCACCCCCCTCATCGCCGAGCCGCCGCGCCCCGGCTCCAACCTCCCGGAATTCTCGGTCGGCGACCTGGCGCGGGCGCTGAAGCGGACCATCGAGGACACCTACGGCTTCGTGCGCGTGCGCGGCGAGATCTCGCAGCCCAAGCGCCACAGCTCCGGACACTGCTACCTGCGGCTCAAGGACGAGACCGCGGTGATCGAGGCGGTGTGCTGGCGCGGCACCGTGTCCAAGCTGGCGGTCGCCCCGGAGGAGGGGCTGGAGGTCATCGTCACCGGCCGGGTCACCACCTACCCCGGCCGCTCGCAGTACCAGCTGATCATCGAGTCGATGGAGCTGGCCGGCGAGGGCGCGCTGCTCAAGATGCTGGAGGAGCGCAAGCGCCGCCTCGCGGCCGAGGGCCTGTTCGACCAGGGCCGCAAGAAGCCCATTCCCTTCCTGCCGGAGGTCATCGGCGTCGTCACCTCGCCGACCGGCGCGGTGATCCGCGACATCCTGCACCGCCTGAACGACCGCTTCCCGCGCCGGGTGCTGCTGTGGCCGGTGGCCGTGCAGGGCGACAGTGCTGCGGCGCAGGTCGCGGCGGCCATCGAGGGTTTCAACCGCCTGGAGCCGGGCGGCCGGGTGCCGCGGCCGGACCTGCTGATCGTCGCGCGCGGCGGCGGATCGCTGGAGGACCTGATGGCCTTCAACGAGGAGGTCGTGGTGCGCGCCGCCGCAAGCAGCCGCATCCCGCTGATCTCCGCGGTCGGGCATGAGACCGACACCACGCTGATCGACTTCGCCTCGGACAAGCGCGCCCCGACCCCGACCGCCGCGGCCGAGATGGCGGTGCCGGTGCGCGCCGAGCTGCTGGCCCAGGTGCTCGACGACGAGCGCCGGCTGATGGCCAGCGCCCACCGCTGGATCGCCGAGCGGCGGACGCGGGTGGAGGGGCTGGCGCGGGGCTTGGGCGATCCGCGCTCGCTGCTGGAGGGGCACGCGCAACGCCTCGACGATCGGGCCGAACGGCTGGGCATGGCGGTGCGCGCCCTCGTCGAGCGGCGGCGGACGCGGGTCGGCGAGCTGGGCGCCACGCTGCGGCACCCGCGCGAGAAGCTGGCGCAGGCAGAGGCGCGGCTGACATCCGAGTCGCGGGCACTGGCGGGCGCGCTGCGGCACGCCGTGGTGGCCGCGGAAGGCAAGTTCGAGCGGGTGGCCGGGCGGCTGTCGATCCGGCCGGCGGCGATCAAGATCGGCGAGGGCGGCCGGCGGCTGACCGACCTGGCGCCACGGGTCGAGCGCGGCTACCGCAAGCTGATCGAGGAGCGGGCGGCGCGGGTGCAGGCGCTGGGTCAGCTGCTGGAGAGCTATTCCTACGAGGGCGTTCTGAAGCGCGGCTACACGGTGGTGCGGGGGGCGGACGGCAAGCCGGTGACCGAGGTGGCCGGGGCCACGCCGGGGCTGGCGGTCACCCTGCAGTTCCATGACGGGAGTGCGGCGGCGATGGTGGGCGGCGAGGCTCCGGTGACGGAGCCTCCGCCCAAGGCCGCCAAGCCGAAGCCCGCCGAGCCCTCAAAGGCCGAGCCGAAGAAGGCGGTGCGGGCGCCGGCCCAGGGGAGCCTGTTTTAGGGAACGTGCCGGCGCCGACCCTCACACCCCGCCGGCGAACCGCCAGGGCAGCGTCTCGCCGCTCTTGAAGGGCAGGACGCCGTCGCCCTCGGGCAGCAGGATGATGTCCGGCACCGGGCCGGGGGTGCGCTCCAGCACCACCTTCTCCTCGGCGGCGGGCAGGCGGTAGAAGCGCGGGCCGTTCAGGCTGGCGAAGGCTTCCAGCGTGTTCAGGGCGCCGGCCTCCTCGAAGGCCAGCGCGTACAGCTCCAGCGCGTTGGACGCGGTGAAGCAGCCGGCGCAGCCGCAGGCGGACTCCTTGGCGGACACCGTGTGCGGGGCGGTGTCGGTGCCCAGGAAGAACGGGCCTTCGCCGGAGGTCGCGGCCTCGAGCAGGGCGCGGCGGTGCTTCTCGCGCTTGGCAATGGGCAGGCAGTAGAGGTGCGGGCGGATACCGCCCTGGAAGAGGTGGCTGCGGTTGATCAGCAGATGGTGCGCCGTGATGGTGGCGCCCAGCCGGCCGGATGCGGCTTGCGAGCGCACGAAGTTCACCGCTTCCTCGGTCGTCACGTGCTCCAGCACGACGCGGAGCGTGGGATGGCGCTCCAGCAGCGGGGCCAGCACGGTGTCGATGAACACCGCCTCGCGGTCGAAGACGTCCACGCTCTGGTCGGTGACCTCGCCGTGGATCAGCAGGGGCAGGCCGATCTCGGCCATCCGCTCCAGCACGCCCTCGACCTTGCGGAGGTCGGTGACGCCGTGCGCGCTGTTGGTGGTGGCGTTGGCGGGGTAGAGCTTCACGGCCGAGAACACGCCTTCCGCCGTGCCGCGGGCGAGGTCGTCGGCGTCGGTGGTGTCGGTCAGGTAGGCGGTCATCAGCGGCGTGAAGGCGAAGCCCTCCGGCAGCGCCGCCAGGATGCGCTCGCGGTAGGCGCGGGCGTCGGCGGCGGTGACCACCGGCGGCTTCAGGTTCGGCATCACGATGGCGCGGCCGAACTGGCGCGCCGTGAAGGGCAGGACCGCCTTCAGCATGGCACCGTCGCGCAGGTGCACGTGCCAGTCATCGGGGCGGCGCAGGATCAGGCGGTCGGTGGGCATGGCGGTCGAGGCTCCGGGTGCCGGGGAGGACCCGCGTCTTTTAGACGCTCCCGGCGCCGGGCTCAACCGGGGCGAGGGCGCCCCTCCCAGGTGGGGAGGGGCGCCGCCCGTCCGGCCGCGACGTCAGGGCTTCTTGGTGGTCGCGTGCTCGTTCGCCTGCGGGGCAGGGGCGTGCTCCTTGCTCTGGGCGGCCTTGGCGGCGTCGGCCTTGTGGGCGTCGCCCTTGGCCGGCTTGGCCGCGTCGGCGGCTTTCGGAGTCTCGGCGACGGAGGGCGTGGCGGTCTTGTCGGTCGCCTTGCCCATGGTGGTCACCTTGTCGGTCTTCTGGGCCGGCGCCGCGGTATCGCTGGTGCCGGTCTGCACGCTCTTGCCCGGAGCGACAGCCGTCGTCGAGGTGGACGGCTGGGCGGCCGGGGGCGTGGCGGTGTCCGCCGCGTGGGCCAGGGCCACGGGGCCAGCCACCAGGGCCGCGGCAACCGCGAAGGTGGAGAACGCCGAGGCAAAAATCCCACGATTGGCGAAGCGAGTCATAAATGACCTCCGATTGCGTGTGTCGCGATCAAGTGGATCGCACCTATACGAACGCGGCCCCCGCGCCCTTCATTCCACGCCCTTCCGAAAATTTTTCGCGCCAAATTTTCGGGGGTCTCGCGATTTTTCGTGCGGGGGTGACGGACGCCCGCAAAGCCGCTAAAAACGGCACCTCCCGAGACCGGAACCGGACACCATGAGCCTGATCACCCCCCGCACCCCGCCCGGCGTGATGGAACTGCTGCCGCGCCAGCAGGTGGCCTTCCAGCGCATGCTGGACACCATCCGCCGCGGATACGAGCGCTTCGGCTTCGTCCCCGTGGAAACCCCGGTGTTCGAGACGGTGGAGACGCTGCTCACCAAGTCCGGCGGCGAGACCGAGAAGCAGGTCTATTTCGTGCAGAGCACCGGCGCCATCGCCCAGGGCCACAAGCCCGACATGGCGCTGCGCTTCGACCTGACGGTGCCGCTAGCCCGCTACGTGGCGGAGCACGAGCGCGACCTCGCCTTCCCCTTCCGCCGCTATCAGATCCAGCGCGTCTACCGCGGCGAGCGCGCCCAGCGCGGCCGGTTCCGCGAGTTCTACCAGTGCGACATCGACGTGATCGGCAAGGACAGCCTGTCCCTGCACTACGACGCCGAGATGCCGGCGGTGATCTACCACGTCTTCCGCGAGCTGGACTTCGGCGGCTTCACCATCAACGTCAACAACCGCAAGATCCTGCTGGGCCTGCTGGACGGGCTGGGCTTGGCGCAAGCGGAGACCCGCGTGCTGGTGCTGCGCGAGATCGACAAGCTGGACAAGATCGGCCGCGACAAGGTGCGCGCCAACCTCACCGGCGAGGAGCTGAAGGTCCCCGGCGACGTGGCCGACAAGATCCTCTCCCTGATCGCCGAGGAAAAGTCGAACGACGAGACGCTGGCGGCGCTGCGCGGGCTCGGCATCCAGAACGAGACGTTCCTCAAGGGCGTCGATGAGCTGACCACCGTCATCGAGGGCCTGAAGGCCTTCCAGGTGCCGGACGGCTACGTCCGCATCAACCTCGCCATCGCCCGCGGCCTGGACTACTACACCGGCACCGTCTACGAGACCTTCCTGAACGACCACAAGGGCATCGGCTCGGTCTGCTCGGGCGGGCGCTACGACAATTTGGCCAGCCACTACACCAAGTCGACGCTGCCCGGCGTCGGCATCTCCATCGGCGCCACCCGCCTGTTCTACCAGCTGATGGACGCCGGCCTGATCAAGGACGCCGGCGCCACGGCGCAAGTGCTGGTCACCCAGATGGACGCGGCGCTGGGGCCGGACTACTTCCGCATGGCCGCCGGACTGCGCGCCGCCGGGCTCAACACCGAGATCCAGCTGGAAGGCGGCAAGATCGCCAAGCAGATGAAGTACGCCGACAAGGCCGGCATCCCGGTGGTGGTCCTCATGGGCTCCGACGAGAAGGCCCGCGGCACGGCGACCGTGAAGCACCTCGTGAAGGGCGAACAGGTCGAGGTGCCGCTGGGCGAGCTGGCGGAGCGGGTGAAGGATCTGCTCGGACGCGGATGAGAGGCAGGGGGAGCGGCCGGGGGCTGTGCCCCTACCGCTCCATCTCCGGCTGGATGCCCACGCTCTTCATCGCCCGGCACAGCTCGATGATCGCCTCGCTCATCTCCGGAAAGGCGACGGCCAACGCATGGCGCTCCTTGTCCAGGCGGATCACGTGGGCGATGGCGTGGACCGCCGGGTGGTCGGGGACGTCCTCGCAGCGGATGTCGAGCTTCAGGCGCGTTCCGGCGCTCACCATCAGCTCGCCCCGGTAGGTCTCCAGCAGCAGGCCCCGGATCGACCAGTTGACGGTGCGGTAGCGGTGGCCGGCGATGTCCACCGTTAGGACCGGGTCCATGTAGCGGATGGCGCGCCGGCGCTCGACGCCGCCCGGCGGCTTCGGCCCGGGCTTCTCGGTGAGCTCCAGCTTGCGGGCGTTGGCCTTCTTGGTGCGCTCGTCCACGCCGTCGGCGCTGGTCAGCAGCGCCGCCTGCACCCGCCGCTCGACGCCCGAGCGGAACTCGTCGTCGGCGCCGTAGCGCACCGCCTTGGCGAAATGGGTCTTCGCCTTGGTCAGCACCTCGTTGCGGCCCTTGTCGTCGCCGGCGTGGCCCTTGCGCTCCGCCTCGCGGATCAGCGTGTCGACGCTGAGCTGGTAGGCGTTGCGCTGCAGCGCCTTGGCGGTCTCGCGGAACTCGGTGGCGCGCTGGCTGGGGAACTCCTTGGCCTTCAGCAGATCGGCCAGCGTGTTGGCCTGCTGCTCGACCACGTCGGGGTCGTTGCCTTCCGCCATCCGCCGCATGGCGCGCACGTGCTCCTCCGCCTTGCGGATCAAGGCCTCCTCGAGCTTGTGGCGCTGTTCGGCGTCCATAACGGCGGGCATGTCAGCCTCCGTGGATCCTCCACCCCACCATCATAGTAATGTACGTGTAATTAATAAATTCTGAACGCGCTTACATTGCAGCGCACCTAGGGTTCATCCGTGCCGAACGTTTCCGCTGTGAAGCAAAATGCATTCATCGTCCCGGTTTCGACATCGGGATCGAGCCCCGCTTTTGCCTTGAGGTGACGCAGGAACAGGTGCTTGTCCGGCAGGACGTCCCACACCTTGGGCAGGAACAGGGCGCCACGGCCACGATCTTGTAGGATCAGCCCGTCCACCCCGGGGCGCAACTGGCGCAGCAGGTCCGCCTCGTCGGAGAACGCCATCGGCCGGTTGTGGCTGAGGATCGACACGGTGATCGCCACCTTCGGCAGCTCGGCCGCGGTCAGCGGGCCGAAGCGGGGGTCCTGCATCGCCGACTTCCAGGTGTTGGTCACCACGTCACGCACGAGCGGGTTCGCCGCCTGCACACTGCCGATGCAGCCGCGCAGGTCGCCGTCGATCTCCAGCGTCACGAAGGTCTTGCGCACCGCGCGCAGGGCCATGGGGAAGCTTTCCACCGCCACCTCGGGCGGCCGGCCGGTGCGCACCACGTGCTCCAGCGCGTTGTGCGCGGCGTCGAGCAGCTGGCGGCGCTCGGCGTCGGTCAGACGGGCGGTGTCGGCGGGCTCCAGCGTGTAGGCGCCGTAGCCGACCACCCGCCGCTTGTCGCCCGCCGTGTCGCCGGAGTTGCGCAGGTCGCGCGTGGTGACGCGCAGGTCCAGCGCCTGAGCGCGCAGCAGCAGGCCGGAGATCGGCAGGAAGCCGCAGGCCGCGTCGCCGCTCAACGTCTCCGGCTCCGCCGCCTCGATGGCCTGGGAGGCGGCGAGGTCCAGGCGCCGCGCGGTGTCGTAGTCGTGGAAGTGGCTGAGGTCGGAGGAGACGACGATCATCGTCTCCGGCCCGCCCCACAGCCGCTCCAGCACCGTGTCCACCGTCTGCGGCGCGCAGTGGCCGACCACCAGCGGCACCACCGCGGCGTTCGGGAAGGTGCGCTGGATGAAGGGCAGGTGGACCTCCAGCGCGTGCTCGCCCTCGAAGGCATCGTCGAGGATCTGCACGTCGGGCAGGCCGAGGATGGCGTCCAGCCCCGCGCGGTCCACCCGCACCACGCCCAGCGGCGTCACCAGCCCGTCGGCGCTGGGCGCCGCCAGCCCGCGGAACGGCCAACGATGCGCCGGGCCGAGCAGCACGACGCGCGTCACCCGGTCGCCCAGATGCTTCACCGCGGCGTAGGCGGTGCCGGCGATGGGGCCGGAATAGACGTAGCCGGCGTGCGGCGCGATGATCGCCTTGGCCGGCACCGGGCCGATGCCGGCGCCCGCCACGCACTCGGCCACCACCCGGTCGAGAAGTGCCGGGTCGGCGGGGTAGAACGAGCCCGCCACGGCCGGCGCGCGCAGATGCGTCATGGTGTTGGACATGGGTTGGGCGCTGCCCATCTATGAATTCGGGGATAGACCGAATGTCGGTCGTCCCGTCGGCTTTTTCAACACAGCACCGCCTGTCACATGACCCACATGTTTCCTGCCCGCTACTGGCACGCGCTCGACGACGGGCGCATCCAGTGCGACCTCTGCCCGCGCGCCTGCAAGCTGTCGGACGGGCAGCAGGCGCTGTGCTTCGTGCGCGAGCGCCAGGGCGACCAGCTGGTGCTCAGCACCTACGGGCGCTCTTCCGGCTTCTGCATCGACCCCATCGAGAAGAAGCCGCTGAACCACTTCCTGCCCGGCACGCCGGTCCTGTCCTTCGGCACGGCGGGCTGCAACCTGACCTGCAAGTTCTGCCAGAACTGGGACATCTCCAAGAGCCGGGAGACGGACACGCTGGCCGACTCCGCCGCGCCGGAGGTCATCGCGCGCGCCGCGGCGGACACCGGCTGCCGCTCGGTGGCGTTCACCTACAACGATCCCGTCATCTTCCTGGAATACGCGGTGGACGTGGCGCAGGCCTGCCACGAGCGCGGGGTGAAGACGGTGGCGGTGACGGCGGGCTACATCTGCCCGGAGCCGCGGGCGGAGTTCTACCGCCACATGGACGCCGCGAACGTCGACCTGAAGGCGTTCACCGAGGACTTCTACCACAAGGTCACCGGCGCCCACCTCGCCCCGGTGCTGGACACCCTCAAGTACCTGAAGCACGAGACCGAGGTCTGGTTCGAGATCACCACGCTGCTGATCCCCGGCGAGAACGACAGCGACGCCGAGCTGGACGCCATGACCGGCTGGATCCGCGAGAACCTGGGGCCGGACGTGCCGCTGCACTTCACCGCGTTCCACCCCGACTACAAGATGCGCGACAAGGACTGGACGCCGCACGGCACGCTGCTGCGCGCCCGGGCCATCGCCAAGCGGAACGGGCTGCACCACGTCTACGTCGGCAACGTGCGGGACCTGGCGAACTCCAGCACCTATTGCCCGTGCTGCGGGCAGCTGCTGATCGGGCGCAGCGGCTACACGCTGTCCGCTTGGAACCTCGACGCGTGCGGTGCGTGCGGCCGGTGCGGTGCGGCGCTGGCGGGCGTGTTCGAGGCGGCGCACGGCGAATGGGGATCGCGGCGGGTGCCGGTGCGGCTGCGGGACTACGCGGCTGCCGCGCCCTGATCGCACGATCCGCTGGAAACCATATTTATTTTGAGGTTATATCGTCGCAAGACGAAGCATCGGACGGGCGGCCAACGCCCGCCGCGCGTTTGGAATCGCCCCCGGGATCGGATGAATCCACGGGAGCAGGACATGGCATCGATGATGATCAAGGTTGCGGGCGAAGGCTTGGTCTCCAAGGCGCACCGCAACGCGGACGTCGGGCCGACGAGCGGGTCGTCGGTGGTCTACGAGGTGCAGAACATCCCGGCCGGCGTGCCGGACGAGGATGTCATCGCCGCGTTCAAGGGCTTCAAGCCCGCGGACAAGCAGTACGAAATCGACTGGGCCGCGCTGAAGGGCTGAGCGATGATGCGAGGGGGCCGCGACCCGGCCCCCTCGGCATCGTTCCGGAGAGCCCCGCCCATGCCAGGCCAGACGCCCAACCACACCCTCGACCTCGATCACCTGCGCAAGCTGCGCCCGGCGCACCGGCGGGTGCACCAGGAGGCGCTGTCGCTCGGCGACCGCGTCGCCGACCGGGTGGCGGCGAGTGTCGGCTCCTGGCGCTTCATCATCATCCAGTCGTCGATCCTGGCGCTGTGGATCCTCGCCAACGTGCTGGCCTGGGCCTACCGCTGGGACCCGTACCCCTTCATCCTGCTGAACCTGGTGCTGTCCTTCCAGGCCGCCTACACGGCGCCGATCATCATGATGAGCCAGAACCGCCAAGCCGACATCGACCGCCGCAAGGCCGAGCAGGACTACCACATCAACCTCAAGGCCGAGCTGGAGATCGAGCTGCTGCACCAGAAGCTCGACCTCCTGCGCGAACAGGAGATCACCCGCCTGACCAGGCTGGTCGAGGAGCTGATCGCCGAGCGGCGGGCGAACCAGGGGTGAGCACTCCCCGCCAAGCGGCGCAAGAACCGGGTGGCCCTGCCGCCCCGGCCCCGCCATTCTGCCGAAAAGCGAACCGGGGGATGGGAACGCATGACCGCGCCGCGCATGGGCTTGACTGAGTGGCTGATGCTGATCCTGCTGTCCGTGCTGTGGGGCGGCGCGTTCCTGTTCAGCAAGATGGCGGTGGCTGAACTGCGGCCGTTCACCGTGGTGCTCGCCCGGGTGGGGCTGGCCGCCGCGGCGCTGGCGCTGGTGGTGCGCGCGGCGGGGCTGCGGATGCCGGACTCGGCGCGGGCGTGGCGGCCGTTCTTCGTGCTGGGGTTCCTGAACAACCTCGTGCCGTTCAGCCTGATCGTCTGGGGGCAGACGCAGATCGCCAGCGGGCTGGCCGCCATCCTCAACGCCACCACGCCGCTGTTCGGCGTCGTCCTTGCCCACGCGCTGACGGCGGACGAGCGCCTGACCGCGCCGCGGCTGGCTGGCGTGCTGCTGGGCATCGGCGGCGTGGGGGTGATCGTCGGACCGGAGGCGCTGGGCGGTGCCGGGACGGCGGTGCTGGCGCAGCTCGCCGTCCTGGGGGCGGCGCTGTCCTACGGTTGCGCCGGGATCTACGGCCGGCGATTCCGCGGCACCCCGCCATTGGTGACCGCCGCGGGGCAGGTCACCGCCTCGGCGCTGATGATCCTGCCGGTGGCGCTGCTGGTGGACCGGCCATGGGAGGGTGCCGTGCCGGGAGCGGAGACGTGGGGAGCGCTGGTGGGCTTGGCGCTGCTCGGCACCGCGGGGGCGTACGTGCTGTACTTCCGCATCATGGCGCGGGCGGGGGCGACCAACGCGATGCTGGTCACGCTGTTGATCCCGGTCAGCGCCCTGCTGCTCGGCGCCGTGGTGCTGGGCGAGGCGGTGGAGCCGCGGCAGGCCGCCGGCATGGCGCTGATCGGCTTGGGGCTGGCGGTGATCGACGGGCGGCCGCTGGGCTGGGTGCGGCGGCTCGCACCCGCCTCTTGATTTCCTGCTCTTGATTTCTGGGGCGCGGCGCGCCAGCAAGGGGCATGGCGATTCCCCCTCTTCCTCCCCTGCCGATCGATCCCGTCCTCCCCGACCTTCTGGCCGCCCTGGCCGGGCGCGGCGTTGCCGTCCTTCAGGCCCCTCCCGGCGCCGGCAAGACGACGCGGGTGCCGCTGGCGCTGCTCGACCAGCCGTGGCTGGCCGGGCGCAAGGTCGTCGTGCTGGAGCCACGCCGGCTGGCAGCGCGCGCCGCGGCGCGGCGGATGGCGTCCATGCTGGGCGAGGCGGTGGGGGAGACGGTCGGCTACCGCGTCCGCCTCGACACCAAGGTGGGGCTGAAGACCCGCGTCGAGGTGGTGACCGACGGCCTGTTCCTGCGCCAGCTGCAGGACGACCCGGAGCTGTCCGGCGTCGGCGCCGTGCTGTTCGACGAGTTCCATGAGCGCGGCATCGACAGCGACCTCGCGCTGGCCCTGGTCCAGGAATCGCGCTGCGCGCTGCGCGACGATCTGCGGCTGGTGGCGATGTCGGCGACGCTGGACGGCGGGCCGGTGGCGGCGCTGCTCGACGCGCCGATCGTCACCAGCGAGGGCCGCGCCTTCCCGGTGGAGACCCGCCACCTCGACGCGCCCGCCCAGGGCACCCGCGTCGAGGACGCGGTGGCCGCCGCGGTGCGCCGGGCGCTCGCCGAGGAGCGCGGCAACGTGCTGGTCTTCCTGCCCGGCGCGGGGGAGATCCGCCGCGTGCAAAGCCTGTTGGAGGGCGCCGTTCCCAGCGACGTGCAACTCGCCCCGCTGTACGGCGACCTGCCGGCCGACGCACAGGACCGCGCCATCGGCCCGACGCCGCCGGGCACGCGCAAGGTGGTGCTGGCCACACCGATTGCCGAAACCAGCCTGACCATCGAAGGCATCCGCGTGGTGGTCGACAGCGGCCTGATGCGGGTGCCGCGCTTCGATCCGCGCTCGGGCATGACGCGGCTGGTGACGGTGAAGGTCTCCCAGGCCTCGGCCGAGCAGCGCCGCGGCCGCGCCGGCCGCCTCGAGCCCGGCATCGGCTACCGCCTGTGGCCGGAGGCGACGCACAAGGCGCTCGCCCCGTTCACCCCGCCGGAGATCCTCGACGCCGACTTGGCTCCCCTGGCGCTGGAGCTGGCGATGTGGGGGGTGAGCGATCCCAATTCGCTGGCATGGCTCGACCCGCCGCCGGCCGCGGCGATGGCGCAGGCGCGCGAACTGCTGCGCGAACTGGGCGCTCTGGACGCCAACAACGCCATCACCGCACACGGCCGCCGCATGGCCGGTTTCGGCGTGCACCCGCGCCTCGCCCACATGATGCTGGCTGGCAAGGACATGGGCTTGGGCGGGCTGGCCTGCCAAGTGGCGGCGCTGCTCGGCGAGCGCGACATCGTCCGCGCCCAGCCGGGCTTCCGTGACGCCGACCTGCGCCTGCGCGTCGAGCTGCTTCGTGCGCTGGACGAGGACGGCCGCATGCGGGCCGGGCGCGGCCTGACGGTGGAGCGCGCCGGGGCGCAGCAGGCGCTCCGGCAATCGCGGCAGTGGATGCGTCAGCTGCGCGTGCGCGACGGTGAGGGCGAAGTCGGGTCCACCGGGCTGCTGGTGGCGCTGGCCTATCCCGACCGCATCGGCCAGCGCCGTCCGGGGAACAGCGGCCCGGCGACGCAGTACCGCCTGTCCAACGGCCGCGGCGCGTTCTTCCCCGAGCCGGAGCCGCTGTCGGCGGAAGACTGGCTGGCGGTCGCCGACCTGGACGGTGCGGCGCGCGAGTCCCGCATCTTCCTGGCCGCCCCGGTTACCCTGGCGGAGCTGGAGGAGACCTTCGCCGAGCATGTCCGCACCGAGACGGTGGTGAGTTGGGACTCGCGCGAGCAGCTGGTGCTGGCGCGGCGGCGGCGCATGCTGTTCGCGCTGATCCTCAAGGACGAGCGCCTGGGCAATCCGCCGGCCGAGGCGGTGACGGCGGCGATGCTCCAGGGCGTGCGGGAAATGGGGTTGGCGTGCCTGCCGTGGAGCGACGAGCTGCGCAAGTGGCAGGCGCGCGTCTCCTTCCTGCGCCGCATCGAGGGGGAAGAGTGGCCGGACGTCGGCGACGCGGCGTTGCAGGAAGGCCTGGAGGAGTGGCTGGCGTCCTTCCTGGAGGGCGTGTCGCGCCGCGCGCATCTGGAGCGCATCGATTTGTCGAGCGCGTTGCGGGGGCTGCTGCCGTGGGCGATGCAGAAGCGCCTGGACGCCGAGGCGCCGACACACGTGGAGGTGCCGAGCGGCTCGCGCGTGCCCATCGACTACACGGGCGAGGAGCCGGTGCTGGCGGTGCGCCTGCAGGAGATGTTCGGGCTGGCGGAGACGCCGCGGGTGGCCGGCGGCCGGGCGCCGCTGCTGCTGCACCTGCTGAGCCCGGCGCGCCGGCCGGTGCAAGTGACGCGCGACCTGGCGAGCTTCTGGGCGAACGCCTACAAGGCGGTGAAGGCCGACCTCAAGGGGCAGTACCCCAAGCACTACTGGCCGGACGACCCGATGCAGGCCGAGCCCACCGCGCGGGCGAAGCCGCGGCGCTGATCAGTGCAGCAGGGTCCACAGGGTGAGGACGGAGGCGGCGAACATCAGGCTGCCGGCCGGTAGAACCCAGCCGTCCGCCGCGGCGGCCTGGGCGATGGCTCTCTTGTGGCGTTGCATGACGGCTCTCCTTCGGATGGTCCCTACAGGAGAGGATGGTGTGCGAGGGGCGCCGCGTCCAATCGGATGTGCGGATCGGAGCGATAGGGCGGGGCTGTCGTAAGCCCTCCCTCAGCTCCGCTGGGGGAGGGTTGGGTGGGGGCAGCGGCGTCCCCGAGACTCAACGCCTGCCACAGACGCCGTAGCCCCCACCTTCCCACGCCTGCGGCGCGGGTCCCTTCCTCCCCCGCCGGGGGCGGGGGAGGGACAAGGATCGTCTACGCGATCTCCACGCCCGTTTCCCCCCAGGGGCCCGAGCGCGGCGGCTCTGGCAGTGGGGCCGGGGGCGGCGGGGGCGTCGGACGCGGCGGCGGTTCGGGCGTGGGGGCCGCACCTCTGCCATCGCCACCGCCCTTGAACGCCTCGCGGGCGATCTCGGCGATGCCGCCGATGGCGCCGATCACGCCGGTGGCCTCCAGCGGCAGGAACAGCACCTTCTGGTTCGGCGCCGAGGCCATCTTGGTCAGCGCCTCGACGTAGCGCTGGGCGACGAAGTAGTTGATCGCCTGCACGCTGCCGGTGTTCACCGCCTGCGACACCATGGTGGTGGCGCGCGCCTCGGCCTCGGCCTCGCGCTCGCGGGCCTCGGCGTCGCGGTAGGCGGCTTCGCGCCGGCCCTCGGCCTGGAGGATGGCGGCCTGCTTCTCGCCCTCGGCGCGCAGGATGGCGGCTTGGCGCAGACCCTCGGCCTCGAGGATGACGGCGCGGCGGTCGCGCTCCGCCTTCATCTGGCGGGCCATGCTGTCCACCAGGTCGCGCGGCGGCTGGATGTCGCGGATCTCGATTCGCGTGACCTTGACGCCCCACGGGCCGGTCGCCTCGTCCACCACCGAGAGCAGCTGCGCGTTGATCTTGTCACGCTGGGACAGCAGCTCGTCCAGGTCCATGGAGCCCATGACCGTGCGCACGTTGGTCATGGTCAGGTTGAGGATGGCGAGCTGCAGGTTGTTGACCTCGTACGACGCCTTGGCGGCGTCCACCACCTGGTAGAAGACGACGCCGTCCACCGTCACCATGGCGTTGTCCTTGGTGATGACCTCCTGCGAGGGGACGTCGAGCACCGTCTCCATCATGCTCTGCTGGCGGCCGATGCGGTCGATGACCGGGATCACCAGATGCAGGCCCGGCGTCAGGGTGCGGGTGTAGCGGCCGAAGCGCTCCACCGTCCACTCCTGCCCCTGCGGCACCGTCTTGACGCCCAGCACCACCAGCGCCAGCGCGAGCACCACCAGCGCCAGCACGAACAGCGTGAATCCGCTCACCATCGCCCAAGCCTTCTTCGCGTCAGTCCCCCAGCAAGGCGCCGATCGCCTTCGCCGGTTCGTGAGCATCGCACAGGATCTTGAAGATGGCGAGGATCGGCACCGCCAGCAGCGCGCCGGGAATGCCCCACATCCAGCCCCAGAACAGGATCGACACGAACACCGCGATGGGGTTCAGCGACAGCCGGCGGCCGACGATCATCGGCGTCAGGAAGTTGCCCTCGATCGTCGCCAGCGCCACGAAGGACAAGGGCGGCGTCAGGATGTTGAACAACCCGTCGAAGGTCAGCACCGACACCAGGAACAGAACCGCCGTCATCACCGCCGGCCCGATGAACGGGATGAAGTTCAGGAAGGTAATCATCGCCCCCCACAGCGTCGGGTTGGGCATGCCCTGCACCCACATCAGGAGCGCCGTGGCGATGCCCAGCACGACGTTGATGACGGTGATGGTGGCCAGATAGACGGCGATGTTCTGCTGCACCGTTCCCGCCACCATGGCGTAGTGGACGCGGTCGTCGATGCTGCGCATGGTGCCGATCAGCGCCTCCAGGCTCTGCCGGCCGCGAGCCAGGAAGAAGTACAGCAGCACCTGCAGGATCACGACGTTGGCGATCACCGCCTCGGTCTGCTTGAGCACCTGGTCGGCCAGCGACGGGCCGCGCACCACCACCTCGCGCGCCGCCTCGCCATCGGGGCCGGCGATCCGCTCGATCTGCTGGGAGGCCTTGCGGGCGCGCTCCAGCCCCTCGCGGATGTCGCCCAGCTTGAACTCCAACTCGTGCATGACGCGCGGCACGCGGTCGATCCACTCGGTCGCCGGTCCGATCAGCGTGTAGATGCCGGCGCCGACCATGCCGAACACCACGAGCACCATAATGGCGGCGCCGATCCCCTCGGGAATGCGCAGGCGGTACAGGCCGCGCACCAGCGGGCGCAGCAGGAAGCTCAGGATCAGCGCCAGCGCGATGGGCAGCAGCACGTCGCGCCCGAAATACACGGTGTACAGCACGGCGATGACGAACAGCCCCATCACCGCGACCGTCATCGGGTTGCGCGGATGCTTGGCCGGGGGCAGCGGCTCGGTCACCGGCGGCGGGGGATTGTCGAGCGTGGAGTCGGCGGTGCGATCGGACATGCGGCGGCGGGGCCCCCAAAGGTTCTTGAAGCCGGCGCGGGCGGGGCCAGATGTTGCGGGTTCGACACCGCTTTCCTGGAGACACCCGGCGATGCGCGCGCGCCTGCCCCTGCTAAACACCCTGGCCGCCCTGTCGGCTCTCGCGCTGCTCGGGGTGGCCCGACCGGCGCAGGCGGAGGACGTCGGCCGCTTCAGCAACGACTGGACCGGCAACGGCCTGATCGTCCAGGCCATCGAGGACCCGAAGGTGAAGGGCGTGACCTGCCATCTGGTGGACTTCGACCGCTCGCTGATCGACCGGCTGTCGAAGGGCAACTGGTTCGAGGACCCGTCCAACGCTTCCATTGCCTGCCGCATGACCGGGCCGGTAAGCGTCGGCGACATCGACCTGTCGCAGAAGGGCGAGGAGGTGTTCTCCGAGCGCAAGAGCCTGATCTTCAAGTCGATCGCCATCCGCCGCATCTACGATCGGGTGAACGACACCCTGGTCTACGTGGTCTATTCGCGGCAGGTGAAGGACGCCTCGGCCAAGATGTCTATCTCCACCGTCCCGCTGTTCCAGGCCAACGCGATGTGGGAGAAGGGGCGGCCGGTGGCGAAGAAGTGACGCGTCGCTTCATTCCTTCGTCATGGCCGTGCCTGACGGTGTGGGCAGGAAATCCAGCTTGCACGGTTAAGAAAAATTTTAGACACTTCCAAGGTAATCGGCGGCGAGACCGCTTGGAGGAGGGGTGTCGATGCAGAAGGATCGCACGGAGCTGCTGCGCGAGCTGAGCGCCCATGTCGGCCGGCCCGATTTCGCCGAGATCGCCGCGCGCATCACCCGCGAGATGCAGCAGCCGGCTTCCGAACCGTCGAAGCCGGCGCCGCGCAACGTCGGCGCGCCGCGCCGCCCGTCCACGGCGGCGCGTCGGGCCTCCTGACGCCTTATTCCGCGTAGATCGAACCGCCGCTGCGCCGGAAGCCGTGCGCGTACAGGGCGACGATCAGGTGCGTCACCCGCTCGTCCTCGCCGCACGGCAGCATCAGCCGCTCCAGCACCGTGAAGTTCTGCAACGCCATGCCGGGCAACAGAGTGTCGAGGCGTGGCCTGCGGGTCCGCACGCACTCCCGGTAGGGGCCCAGCAGGATCTCGCGGTGCGCCGCCTTGTAGGCGTCGTCCAGGTAGCGACCGGTGAAGTCTTCGCCGGCGAGGTCGCGGATCGCCGTGCCCTCCAGTGTCACCTTGAAGCGCAGCGACTCCAGCTCCACCGCCAGCATGCGGACGTGGCCAAACCAGGGCCGGAATTCCTCGGCGATGAAGTCGCGGCGCGACGGCATCGTCCGGCCGCCCCGCCGGAGATCCCAGAACGCTTCCAGTTCCGAGATCAGGGTGAGATCGCGGCGGACCAGCATGACGGAGTGACCATAACGGAAACAGGTAATACCAATTTATTGCTTCTTTGATTGACTTTCAATGGAAATTGCTGCGTCGCACAATGGTGTTGGCGCGAACTTTATCACGCCCCGCGGGAACGGCGGGCCGTCCAGCGCCGCCACAGCAGGAACACGGCGGGAGCCAGCGTGACGATCAGCAGGATGCGCACCACATGGTGGGTGGAGACGAAGGCGACATCGACGCCCAGCGCCAGCGCAATCAGGCTCATCTCCGCCAGCCCTCCGGGGGCGAAGGCGAGGATCAGCCCGGCCATGCCGAATCCGGTGGCGGCGTTCAGCGCGCTGCCGAACCCCACCGCCAGGACCAGCATCAGCGCCGTGCCGCCGGCCGCCACCACGGCACCGCGGCCGACCTCGCGCAGCCGGACGCCGGCGAAGCGGCAGCCCAGCGAGGCGCCGACCACCACCTGCGCCGCGGCGACCAGCGCGCCCGGCGGCTTGCCCTCGGTCAGGCCGGCGAGGTGGATGGCGGCGGACACCAGCATCGGCCCGACGATCTGCGCCGCCGGGATGCGCAGCGCCCGCGCGACGGGGTAGCCGACGGCGCAGGACGCCAGCAGCAGAAGGTCCGCCGGCGGCACCGCCAGCAGGTCGGGGCCGAGCGGCCGGCGTTGCCCCGGCGCGTAGTAGCCCAGCGCCTGGAACCAGAACGGGATCACCATCACCACCAGCATGACCCGCAGCGCGTGCACCAGCGAGATGGTGCGGTCGTCGCCGCCCATGGCGGTGCCGGCCAGGACCATCTCGTTGAGGCCGCCGGGGGTGGCGGTGAAGTAGGCGGTCACCGGGTCGTATCCGGCGACGCGGCGCAGGTACAGGAGGCCGGCCACGGTGGCGGCGACGATGTAGACCAGCAGCCCGGACAGCGTCAGCGTCCAGCCGCCCATCTGCGCCACGATGGCCGGGGTGAAGCCGCTGCCCAGCATGATGCCGAGCACGGTGATCATGGTGCCGCGCAACGGCTTCGGTACCGCCACCGGCAGCGCCGCCATGGCAGCGGCCGTGGTGAACAGCATGGAGCCGATCATCCACGCCAGCGGCATCCGGAAATGGTTGAACAGCGCGCCGCCTGCCGTGCCGACCGCCAGGGCCAGCAGCAGCGGCCGCCATCGGCCGCGCATCAGCGCACCAGCCGGCCGAGCCGCACCGCCGTCTGCCCGGCCTTGGCCCGGCGCGCCGGCATGATCAGCACGCAGTCGTCGTGCGGCGTCAGCACCGGCGTGTCGCCGTCACGCCCGATCAACGTGCCGGCGCGCGGCAGCACCTCCAGCCCGGTGAAGGCGCGGACGAAGGCGAAGGAGTCGGTGTGCGGGGTCACCGCCTGTGTCACCTCGACCATGCGCAGCGGCTCGTCGCGCTTGCGCAGGAACGGTAGGGCGACGTCGGCGTCGATCATGTCGGCGTTCAGCAGGAAACGCAGGCAGGTCTCCACCGCCACCTCGGCGGTGGCGGCCTTCCAGTGCTGCCCGCACTCAACCAGCAGCGCGGTGGGGCCGCCGTCGGCCGCGGCGAACGCGCCGTAATCGAGCAGGCGCCGCCCCGACGCGTGCCCCCCGTCGGCGACGATCCAGGACGGGTAGCCGAGGCGTCTGGCCAACTCCCGCCCGCGCGCGGTGCGTCCGCACAGGGTCAGCGGCGCGGTGTCGTTGGTCATGGAGTGGACGTCGAGCAGCAGGTCGGCGCTGTCGTACACCGGGCGCAGCTCGCGGGCGCGGCGCAGCTCGGCCGAGTCGCGGCGGCCGTCGAGCACCTCGGGCGACCACACCCGGTTGAAATCCTCCTCGACGCAGCGCGAGGCGTAAGGGTTGTCGGGATCGAAGCCCAGGTAGGCGGCGACGTTGGCCAGCGCCAGCGTCAGCCGGCCGCGCGTCGGCCGCACGCCGAGGCGGAACAGCGTGTCGATGGCGATGGCGCCACAGACCTCGTTGCCATGGGTGAGCGCGTTGATCACCGTGTGCGGGCCGGGCCGCCCGCTCTCCAGCGTGGTGACGTAGTCGATCCCGGTGTTGCCGCGGCGGTAGGGCGCGACGTCCGGCGGCGTCAGGTCGATGGCGGTGCTGGACTCGGTCAAGGGACGCTCTGCGATTGCGGGCCCGGGGTCGCCGGGGAGTATGGCGGAGCGGGGCATGACACGCCAGCCCCGGGCGGTCACAGGGATGATGACAGTTTTCGGTCGACGGCGGGTTGCCGCCTCGTCTATACGCAGCCACTTGAGAATCGGTTGCGGCAGGAAGCGGCGGCGGGATGCCATGGGCTTCGTGATCGAGGGGGTCCTCGTCCGTCATGATCCGGTGGGGCTGCGCCTGCCGGTGCTGTTCGATTCGCCGCACAGCGGCAGCGTCTACCCGCTTGACTTCCACCACCTCTGCCCGGACCCGGTGCTGCGCCAGGCCGAGGACACCTACGTGGACGAACTGTTCGGCGCGGTTCCAACGTTCGGCGCCACGCTGCTGTGCGCGCTGTTCCCGCGCACCTACATCGACGCCAACCGCGCCGCCGACGACCTCGACCCCAAGCTGCTGGACGGCCGCTGGCCGCTGCCGCTGCGCCCCAGCGCCAAGAGCGCCGGCGGCCTCGGCCTGATCCGCACGCTGTGCCGGCCGGGCATGCCGCTCTACCCCGGCAAGTTGAGCGTCGAGGATGTGGCGGCGCGCCTCGATCGCTACTACCACCCCTACCACGCCGAGGTCGCCGCGGCGATCAACGCCAACGTGGCGGGCTTCGGCGCCTCGTGGCATGTGGACTGCCACTCCATGCCGTCCTGCGGCGATGGCGGCGGGGCGGACTTCGTCGTCGGCGACCGGGACGGCACCACGTCGGAGCGCGCCTTCGTCGATCTGGTGGTGCGGACGCTGCGCGCCCACGGCTACGCGGTGGCGCTCAACCACCCCTACAAGGGGGTGGAACTGGTGCGGCGCTACGGCAAGCCGGGGCGCGGCCGCCACTCGATCCAGCTGGAGGTCAACCGGCGCCTCTACATGAACGAGGAGACGCTGGAGAAGCACGCCGGCTTCGCGGTGGTGCAGCGCGACCTGACCGCGCTCGCCCGCGAGATCTGCGCCTACGCCGGCAGCCGCACGGCGCGCCGGGCGGCGGAGTAGCCGCCGCGCCCTCCCTGGTTGAAGGGAAACGGACGAGCCATATCGTTTACAGCCCGTCGGAGCGCCGGGAGATGATGGTCCGTCCGGTGCTCCCCACCAGGAGTCGCGCATGATCCCGAAACAGAAAGCCGAGTCGGCAGTGTCCGCGATGTTCGGTCTGAGCCGGAGCGAGCAGATCCGCGTTGTCGAGGACGCGATCCGCGCCACCCGCCGCGAGGCGCTGGAGGAGGCCGCGAGGCTGGCCGAGCGATCGCAATGCGAACACGAGCAGGAAGGAAACCGCTGGTACAACGAGGCGTGCCAGGACATCGCCGCCACGCTCCGCGGCCAGGCGGGCGCATAGGCCGTCCGAGGCGGAGCAGGCCGTCAGGGTTCGAACTGCTCCTTGAGGATGCGTTCCTCGAAGTTGAACTCCGGGTCGAACAGCAGGGTGAGCGAGACGTCGCGAGCCTCGGTCACCTCGACGCGCTCGACCTCGCGCACCTCGGTGAAGTCGGCCACGGCGCTGACCGGGCGCTTGGCGGTCTCCAGCACGTCGAAGCTGATGTGCGCGGTGTGCGGCAGCAGCGCGCCGCGCCAGCGCCGCGGGCGGAACGCGCTGATCGGCGTCAGCGCCAGGATGCCGGCGCCCAGCGGGATGATCGGCCCGTGGGCGGACAGGTTGTAGGCGGTGCTGCCGGCCGGCGTGGCGACCAGCGCGCCGTCGCAGATCAGCTCGGGCAGGCGGACCTTGTCGTCCACGGTGATGCGCAGCTTGGCCGCCTGCCGGGTCTCGCGCAGCAGCGAAACCTCGTTGATGCCGATGGCCTCGACGGTCGGGCCGCTGACCCGCGTTGCCTTCATGCGCAGCGGGTGCAGAGTGACGTGCTGGGCGCGCTGGACGCGCTCCACCAGGTCGTCCTCGCGGTAGGCGTTGAGCAGGAAGCCGACCGAGCCGCGGTTCATGCCGTACACCGGCTTCGGCGAGCAGCCACCGCGCCCCAGTGCGCGGTGCAGCGTCTCCAGGAGGAAGCCGTCGCCGCCCAGCGCGACGATGACGTCGGCCATGCCGATCGGCACGTTGCCGTAGCGGTGCACCAGCCGCGTGCGGGCGCGGCGGGCCTCCTCGGTGTCGGCGCACACGAAGGCGATGTGCGGCGGATCGTGGCGGAAGGTCGGGGCGGCAGGGTCGGTCATCGTGCCGCGACCATAGCGCAGGTCGGGGGCAGGGGGAATCCTCGGCTGGGGGGCAACGCAGGCACCTCTACCAGACGCCCCCTTACCCGCCCGTTACGCTCATGTGCCGGGACACCGCGGCGCCGTGGCGGTTGCGGTCGATGATGAAGTCGTGGCCCTTCGGCTTGCGCTGGATGGCGGCGCGCACGGCGTCGATCAGCAGGCCGTTGTCGTCGCTCAGGCGCAGCGGCGTGCGCAGGTCGGCGGCGTCCTCCTGGCCCAGGCACATGTACAGCGTGCCGGTGCAGGTCAGCCGCACCCGGTTGCAGCTTTCGCAGAAATTGTGCGTCAGCGGCGTGATGAAGCCGACGCGGCAGCCGGTCTCCTTGACCCGCACGTAGCGGGCCGGGCCACCGGTGCGGTAGTCGGTGTCCTCCAGCGTCCAGCGCGTCTCCAGCTCCGCGCGTACCTGCGTCAGCGGTATGTACTGGTCGAGGCGCGAGACGTCGCCCAGGTCGCCCAGCGGCATCACCTCGATGAAGGTCAGGTCGAAGCCGCGCTCACCGCACCATTCCACCATCCGGTGGAACTCGTCGTCGTTGACGCCCTTCAGCGCCACCGCGTTGATCTTGACGGCGAGGCCGGCGTTCTTGGCGGCCTGGATGCCCTCCGCGACCTTGCCGAACTTGCCCCAGCGGGTGATGGCCTGGAACTTGTGCGGGTCGAGGGTGTCGAGCGACACGTTGATGCGCTTCACGCCCGCGTCTACCAGCCCCTCGGCGTACTTGAACAGCATCGAGCCGTTGGTGGTCAGCGTCAGCTCGTCGAGGTCGCCCGCCTTGACGTGGCGGCCGAGCGACGTGATCAGGTTCATGATGTCGCGGCGCACCAGCGGCTCGCCGCCGGTCAGGCGCAGCTTGCGGGTGCCGAGCTTGACGAAAGCGGTGCAGAGCCGGTCGATCTCCTCCAGAGACAGCACCTCGGCCTTGGGGAGGAAGCTCATGTCCTCCGCCATGCAGTAGACGCAACGGAAATCGCAGCGGTCGGTCACCGAGACGCGCAGGTAGGTGACGGCGCGGCCGAAGGGGTCCACCAAGGGAGCGGGGCGCATCGTCGCGTCGGTCATCGTCAAGGGCGTCCTCCCGGGCGTCGGCGCTCTGCGTGTCGGGTGGCGAGGATAACGCGCCGATCGTTCCGCCCAATATAGGCCTTTCGACGGACGATTTCTCCCCCAAGCCGACTGTGGACGATGGAAGCACGTATGCGCCGGGCGCCGCCTTGATGATTGTCAAGCTTTGGGTGGTCCCATAGCCCCTCCCCCTCGCGGGGGGAGGGGCTATGCCGCGCTACGCCTCCTTGCGGGCCGTGGTGCGCAGCTCGCCGAGGAACGCCTCGATCTGGTGCTTCAGCGACTGCGCCTCGCCGTCGAGGGAACGGCTGGCCTCGGCGATCTCGCGGGCGGTGGATAGCGTCCCCTGGGCGCTCACCGACACCTCGCCGATCTCGGCGCTGATGCGCTGGGTGCCGCTGGCCGCCTCCTGGACGGAGCGGGCGATCTCGCCCATGGCGGCGTTCTGCTCCTCCACCGCGGCGGCGATGGCGGCGGCGCCGTCGTTGACGCCGCGGATGGTCTGCTCGATGCGGCCGATCGCCTGCACGGTGGTCTGAGTCCCAGCCTCGACCGACTGGATGATGCGGGCGATCTCGTCGGTGGCGTTGGCGGTCTGGGTGGCGAGGTTCTTCACTTCCGACGCCACGACGGCGAAGCCCTTGCCCGCTTCGCCCGCACGCGCCGCCTCGATCGTGGCGTTGAGGGCGAGGAGGTTGGTCTGGCTGGCGATGGCGTTGATCAGTTCCACCACCTCGCCGATGCGCTTGGTCGCCTCGGCCAGATCCTTGACGGCGGACGAAGTGTGCTCCGCCTCCTCCTGGGCGCGGCGGGCGACGGCGGCGGACTGCTCGACCTGACGGCCGATCTCCTTGCTGGAACTGGACAGCTCCTCGGTGGCGGCGGCGACGGTCTCGACGTTGCGGCTGGTCTGCTCGGTGTTGGCGGCCACCGAGGCGCTGCGCGCCTGCGTCTGCTCGGCCGATGTCGACAGCGACTGCGAGGCGCCGCCGAGGCGCCCGGTCTCCATGGCGACGCGGCCGATCAGCGTCTGCACGCGGTTCTCCACGTCGTCGGCCATGCGCAGCAGCGCCTGGCTCTCGCGCTCGTGCGCCTCGCGCTTCAGGCGCTCCTGCTCGCCGAGCAGGCGGCGGTTCTCGGCGGTGGCGTCCTTGAAGACGCTCAGCGCCTCGGCCATGGTGCCGAACTCGTCGCGCCGGCCGACCGCCGGGATGGCGATGCCGAGGTCGCCGCCGGCCAGCCGGCGCATGGCCTCGGCGAAGCGGTTGACGGTGCCGGTCACCTGCCGGCCGATCAGCAGCGCCGCCGCGGCCACGATGGCGACGATCAGCAGCGAACCGCCCAGCAGGGTGCGCGCGTTGCGCCAGTAGGCAGCCTCCACGTCGTCGATGTAGACGCCGGTGCCGATCATCCACTGCCACGGTTCGAAGCCGTGGGCGTAGCTGAGCTTCGGCAGCGGCTGGTCGGAGCCGGACTTGGGGAAGCGGTAGGCGACGAAGCCGCCGCCGGACCGCCCGGCCTTGATCAACTCGCGCAGGAAAAGCACGCCGTCGGCGTCCTTGGCGTCGAGCATCTGCCTGGTGCCCTCGACCTGCGGACGCGGGCCGAGCGCGAGGGCGGTGCCTTCGTAGTCGTAGACGAAGAAGTACTCCGCCCCGGCGTAGCGCAGCCGGCGCACCGCGGCGCGCGCCTGCTCCTGCGCCTGCGCCTGGGTCAGGCGGCCGGCCGTGACTTCGGCGTGATAATGCTCGACGATGCCGCGCGCCGTCTCGACATTGTTGCGCAGCATGGTCCGGTAACCGTCCATCTGCACGTCGCGCAGGTGCATCAGCGCCACGAGGCTCAACACGAGGAGCCCGCCGGCGGCGAGGATGGTGAGAAGGAGCAGGCGCAGGCGCAGGGAGAGCGCAGGAAACATTGGCGGATCACTCGAAATGGCGCGGTGATGGAAGCGGGTGGGGTGCGTGCAATCGACGCACCCCATGCTTCACTACCTAAGGAGTCTTGCCTTTCGGTGAACGACGCCTTGACCAGGGTCAGGTCCCGTCGTCTTCGCCCTCCGCCGCCAGGGCGGCGCGTTCGCGCAGGTCGTCGTCGGTGGTGCGCGGCACCCGCGGGGCGCCCATGGCGAAGGGGTCCTCCCCGCGCTCCGCCTGGTCGATGACGCGGCAGTCCTGGCACATGCGGATGCGGTTGGCGGCCTCCGGCGTGGCGAACATCCAGTGCTTGCCGCTGAGCGCCGTCACGATGCGTTCGATGGAGGACTTCGACGCGAAGGGCGTGCCGCAGCGCACGCAGCAGAACGGCTCCTCCTCCTTGATCACCACCGCACCGCGGGCGCTGTCGCGGAAGTCGATCTGCGGGGCGAGCGTGATGACCTTCTCCGGGCAGGTGGTCTTGCACAGGCCGCATTGCACGCAGGCGTCCTGCGCAAAGCTCAGCATCGGCTTGTCCGGGTTGTCGAGCAGGGCGCCGGTCGGGCAGGCGCCGACGCAGGACAGGCACAGCGTGCAGCCCTCGACGTTCACCTCGACCCGGCCGAACGGTGCGCCCGGCGGCAGCGGCAGGACATCGACGGGGGTAGGGGCGCCCTTGTGCAGGTGGCGCAGCGCCAGCATGACCAAGGTGCGCTTGCCGCCCATCGGCAGGAACAGGCCCGGTGCCGCGGCCGTGGCGTGCGGCAGGTTCCACAGTTCCGACTCGACCGCGGCGGGATCGCGGGCGTCGATCACCGACACCCGCCCGGAGCCGTAGCCGAGGCCGGACATCGCCGTTTCGATCAGCCCGACCTGCGAGGCGAGGCCGGCGGTCTCCCCCTGGTTGGTCGGGCCGGTCAGCACGGCCACCTGCGCCGCGCCATAGGCCAGCGCGGTGGCGAAGAAGTCGAATCCCAACTGGGTCACCTCGTGCACCGCGAAGGGCAGCACGCGGGCCGGCAGGCCGCGGCCGTGCTGCGCCATCAGGGCGATCACCTCGTCGCCGTGCCGCGGGTCGTGCACCAGCAGCGCGGCGTCCTTTCCGCCGGCATTGGCGTAGGCGGAGAGCAAGGTGCGCAGCCGCTCGAACACCGTCTGCATGGGCGGCAGCGCGTAGGTGCTGGCCCCGGTCGGGCACACCGCAGCGCAGGAACCGCAGCCGGCGCAGACGTGCGGGTCGATGGCCACAGTGTCGCCGGCCGGCGCGATGGCGCCGGTCGGGCAGACGTCCAGGCAGCGGGTGCAACCGGTCTTGGCGTTGCGCTGGTGGGCGCAGAGATCGGCCTTGAAGTCGATGAAGCGCGGCTTTTCGAACTCGCCGACCAGATCGGCGGCGTCGAACAGCGCCTTCGCGACCTGGGCGGGGCTGTCGGGATCCGGGCGCAGGTAACCGTCGCGCTTGGTGTGCGCCGGGAACAGCGGCGCGCCGCCGGTGAGGTCGAGGATGACGTCGCAGCGCGAGGAGGCGCCATGCCGCGGCGGTTCGAATGCCAGCGCCCCGCGGGAGGAGGGCACGGCGTAGGCGTAGTCGTCCACCACGATTTCGAAGGCGCCGAGCCAGCCCTTGGCGGCACGGATGGTCCCCCGGAACACCGGAACGTCCATGACGCGCGGCGGCGCCACGTCCTTCGGGTTCTTCAGCAGCACGGTGACGTCGAGCGTGCCCGACAGCTGGCGGGCGGCCTCGATGGCGCGCTCGTCGGTCCCATAGACCAGGCAGGTGCCCTCGGACTTGAGCGTGATCGAGCCGGTCGGCGGCACGTTCAGCGTCGCCTCGGCCAGCAACGCTGCGATCTTCGGCAGGGCCGCGGCGCCCTCGTCGGACCAGCCGGCGCGCTCGCGGATGTTGGTGAAGGACAGCTCGGCCTGCGGCGCGGACTCGGCGGCGACCTCGGCGAACAGGGGGGCTTCCTGGGTGCAGGCGACCAGCAGCGGGCCGGTGGCGCCCTTGGCCGCCGCCTCGAAGCGGTCGAGCTGGCTGCGGCAGAGCTGCGTGTGCACCGTGGCGCCGTCGGCACCGCAGGCGCGGGCGAGATCCTTGCCGTCGAGCGGCATGGAATGCGCGCAGTCGCAGACCAGGACGGTGCGGCCGTTGAGCTTCATCGACGGAAAACCTCCCGAACAGGGCGTCGGTTCTGTGTTTGTGCACCCTTACATACAGTAAATATCGGCTATCCGGGAGGTTTGCGACCCCCGACTTTCTGGGGATATTTTTTGGTGCGCGTACGACGGCCGGGGGTGGGTGGCCCCTTCCGCCAAGCCCACGCTGTGGTACTCTCGTCCAAAGGAAACGCCATACGAGGGGGAGTGCGCGCCATGTCGGTCAGGCTGCTGTCAGCGTCCGCGGTTGTTGTGGTGTCGTTGCTGTCGTCGCTGCCCCCGGCACAGGCCGCCGCGGCGGAGCCCGGCGTCGCCCCCTCTTGGACGCGCTATTTCTTCCCGGTGGTGGTCGGCGGCGCGCTCGGCGCGGTGGCGATGCCCTACGCCTATCCGGTCGTCGCGGCGCCGCTCGGCGGCGCGCTCACCGCCACCGGCGGGGCGCTCTATGCGACGGCTCCGACGGTCGGCGCCGCCGCGCTCGAAGGCGCCGCCGCCGCGGGCACCTACGCCGCTGGGGCGACCTCGGCCGCCAGCAGCTACGTGCTGACCCAGACGGTGCAGACGCAGATGGCCATCGGCGCCGGCCTCGGCGCGCTGGTTGGCTATCTCTGGGCGTACTGACCGGCGGGCGGGGGGCTCCGGCCCCCGTTCCTCTCAACCCCGCGCGCGGTCGGCGGCGTGGCGCAGCGTCGTCACGGTGGCGTTCACCGCCAGCGACAGCGCCATCAGGATCACGCCCAGGCCGAGCGCCAGGGCGAGGTTGCCCTTGCTGGTCTCCAGCGCGATGGCGGTGGTCATGACGCGGGTGACGTGCTCGATGTTGCCGCCGACGACCATCACCGCGCCGACCTCCGCCGCCGCCCGCCCGAAGGCGGCCAGAACGGTGGTGGCGAGGCTGAAGCGCGCCTCGGCCAGCAGCGTGCCCACCGTGTGCAGCGCTCCGGCGCCGAAGACGCGCAGCGTGTCGTCGTAGTCGACCAGCAGGTCCTCCACCGTCTGCCGCGCCAGTGCGGCGATCAGCGGGGTGAGCAGCACGGCCTGCGCGATCACCATGGCGGCGGGGGTGAACAGCAGCCCCAGCACCCCCAGCGGGCCGGAGCGAGACAGCATCAGGTAGACGATCAGGCCCACCACCACCGGCGGCAACCCCATCAGCGCGTTGAGCGCCACCGCTGCGACGCGCCGCCCCGGAAAGCGCAGGGCCGCCACCGCCGCTCCCAGCGGCAGCCCGACCAGCGCCGCCAGCAGCACCGCGGTGAGGCTGACGCGCAGCGACAGCCCGACGATCTCCAGCAGATCGGCGTCCAGCGACGTGATCAGGCGCAATGCGGTGGAAAAGGCTTCGGAGACATCGTGCATGCCGCTTCCGTTATGCATGCCGTGTCATAGCGCGTCCAGCGGAACCGTGGCCGAAAGAGACGCCCGGCCCTTTCCGAACGGACCCCGCGCCAACATCTGTCAGGCGGTAATCCATTCGAGGAGTCCCGCATGGCCGATCTCTCCACCTTCCCGATCACCGCCCGCTGGCCGGCCAAGCACCCCGACCGGCTGCAGCTCTATTCGTTCCCGACCCCGAACGGGGTCAAGGTTTCGATCATGCTGGAGGAGACTGGGCTGCCCTACGAGGCGCACACCGTCAACATCGGCGCCAACGAGAGCTGGACGCCGGAATTCCTCTCGCTGAACCCGAACGGCAAGATCCCGGCGATCCTCGACCCGGACGGGCCGGGCGGCAAGCCGCTGGGGCTGTTCGAATCGGGTGCCATCCTGCTGTACCTCGCCGAGAAGACCGGCAAGCTGCTGCCCGCCGACCCGGGGCGGCGCTGGGAGACCATTCAGTGGGTGTTCTTCCAGATGGCGGGGGTGGGGCCGATGTTCGGCCAGCTCGGCTTCTTCCACAAGTTCGCCGGCCGCGAGTACGAGGACAAGCGCCCGCTGGAACGCTACCGCGCGGAGTCGCAGCGGCTGCTCGGCGTGCTCGAGGCGCGGCTCAAGGGGCGCGACTGGATCATGGGTGAGGAGTACACGGTGGCCGACATCGCGCTGCTCGGCTGGGTGCGCAACCTGATCGGCTTCTACGGCGCCGGCGACCTCGTGAAGTACGGCGAGCTGGAGCATGTGCCAAAATGGCTGGAGCGCGGGCTGGCGCGGCCGGCGGTGCAGCGCGGCCTGGAGATCCCGCCGCGGCCTTGAGGCCGGCGGCCCGGACGCCTAGTGTTGCTGTGTTTCCCTGTTGAACGGTTCCCGACGGCATGACGCTCGACGAATTCACCATCCGGCCAGACCCGGCCGATCCCAGGCTCACCGAGCGCGTGTCCGGCCTGGACCAGGACGGCCGCGCCATCGAGACTTCGGTCACGGTGGAGCGGCCACTCACCCTGTTCCTCAACGGGCAGGAGGTCGTCACCATGATGACGATCGCCGACTACCCGGAGTACCTGGGCGTCGGCTACCTGCTGAACCAGAACATGCTGAAGCCGGATGACAAGATCACCGGCATCGACGTCGACGAGGAGACCGACGTGGTCGTCGTGCGCACTGAGCGGCGCACCGATTACCAGGAAAAGCTGAAGAAGAAGACGCTGACCTCCGGCTGCGCCCAGGGCACCGCCTTCGGCGACGTCATGGAGGTGTTCGAGACGGTGACGCTGAACCCTGACGTCCGGCTGCGCACGTCGTGGATCTACGCGCTGTCGAAGAAGATCAACCTGACGCCCAGCCTGTACCTGGAGGCCGGCGCCATCCACGGCTGCGTGCTGTGCCAGGAGGACCGGCCGCTGGTCTACATGGAGGACGTCGGCCGCCACAACGCGGTGGACAAGGTGCGCGGCTACATGCACCTGAACGGCGTCGATCCGACGGACAAGATCTTCTACACCACCGGGCGCCTCACCAGCGAGATGGTCATCAAGACCGTGCAGATGCGAATCCCGATCCTGGTCTCGCGCTCCGGCTTCACGGCGTGGGGCGTGCAACTGGCGCGGCAGGCCAACCTGACGCTGGTCGGGCGCGCCAAGGGCAAGCGCTTCATTGCGCTGGCCGGCACCGACCGGCTGGTCTTCGACGCCGACCCCGGCGCCGTCGGCGACGAGGGCAAGGAACACCAGCGCAAGGGGAGCCGTGATGAAGACTGATGTGGCCGGCGTTCTGCTCGCCGGCGGGCTGTCGCGCCGCATGGGTGGGGGCGACAAGAACCTGCGCACGCTCGGCGGCCGCACCATCCTGGAGCGCATCGTCGCGGTGGCCCGCCCGCAGGTGGGCCCCCTGGTGCTGAACGCCAACGGCGACCCGGCGCGCTTCGCCGCCTTCGGTCTGCCGGTGGTATCCGACGTGGTGGAGGGCTACGCCGGACCGCTGGCCGGCGTGCTGACCGGGCTGGAATGGGCGAAGGCCAACGCGCCGGGGGCGGTGTGGCTGGCCAGCTTCGCCACCGACGCGCCGTTCATCCCGGCCGACCTCGTGGCGCGGCTGCTGACGGCGGTGGAGGACGAGGGCGCCGACCTTGCCTGCGCGCGCTCGGACGGGCAGGACCACCCGGTGTTCGGGCTATGGCCGCTGCGCCTTGCCGACGACCTGAAGCGCGCCATGGTGGAGGAGGGGATCCGCAAGGTGGATGCCTGGACCGGCCGCTACAAGCTGGCGGTGGCGGAATTCGGAACGGAGCCGGTGGACCCGTTCTTCAACACCAACCGGCCGGAGGACCTGGAGGAGGCGGAGCGGCTGCTGGCGGCGGGGATGGTGGCGTAGCGGGGAGCGTGTTCGCGCCGGGCCCTTAATGCACCAGCGCCGTGCGTTCCACCCGACGCAGCAGGAAGCGCGAGGCGTCGTCCGCCGGGATGGGCGGGCTGAACAGGTAGCCCTGGCCGCCATGGCAGCCGGCCTCGCGCAGGAAGTTGAGCTGCTGCTCGGTCTCCACGCCCTCGGCGATGACGTGGAGGCCGAGGCTGCTGCCCAGGCCGATGATCGCCTTGACGATCGCCGCGTCGTTCTGGTCGTTCGGCACGTCGTTCACGAAGGAGCGGTCGATCTTCAGCGTGTCCACCGGGAATCGCTGCAGGTAGCTGAGCGATGAGTACCCGGTGCCGAAATCGTCGATGGAGACCTTGACGCCCATCTCCTTCAGCGACTTCAGGATCAGGATCGCCATATCGACGTTGCGGATCAGCGCGCCCTCGGTGACCTCCAGCTCCAGGCACCAGGGCGGCAGGCCGTGGCGGGTCAGCGCGGCGCTGACTTGGCCGGGAAGGTCGGCGGAGCGGAACTGCAGGGCCGAGATGTTCACCGCCACCCGTTGCAGCGGCAACCCTTCGGCCTGCCACAGCTTGGCCTGCCGGCACGCCTCGTCGAGCACCCACAGGCTGATGGCGGCGATCTGGCCGCTCTCCTCGGCCACCGGGATGAAGCGGCCCGGCGGAACCATGCCCAGATCCGGGTGAGCCCAGCGGATCAGCGCCTCCAGCCCGGTCACCCGGCCGGAGCCCAGTTCGATCTGCGGCTGGTAGTGCAGGCGGAACTCGCCCAAATCAAGGGCGCGGCGGATGTTGGCCTCCAGGTTCAGGCGCTCGTTCAGCTGCGCGTCCATGGAGGTGGTGAAGAAGCGGAACGCGTGCCGTCCCGCGGCCTTGGCCTGGTACATGGCGGCGTCGGCGTTCTTGATCAGCCGTTCGCCGTCCTCGCCGTCGGCCGGGTACAGGCTGATGCCGATGGACGGTGAGATGGTGAAGTCGCGGTCCTTGATGCGCATCGGCTCGCAGACGCAGTCCAGGATGCGGGCGGCGACACGGGCGACGTCGGCGGCGCTGCCGGCGTCGGGCAGCACGATGATGAACTCGTCGCCGCCCAGGCGGCCGACCGTGTCCACCTCGCGCAGCGCCCGCTGGAGCCGCACCGCCACATCCTTCAGCACCTCGTCGCCGATGGTGTGGCCGAGCGAATCGTTGATCACCTTGAAGTGGTCGAGGTCGAGGAACAGCACCGCCACCGTGCCGCTGGACCGCTTCGCCGCGGCGATCGCGTGCGCCAGCCGGTCCTGCAGAAGCGTGCGGTTCGGCAGCCCGGTCAGCGCGTCGTAGTGCGCCAGGTAGTGCACCCGCTGCTCGGCCGCCTTGCGTTCGGTCACGTCGTCCACGAAGGCCAGCACGAACATCAGCGCGTCGTTGCGGTACACCGGCTGGAAATGCACGTGGTAGAAGCCGGACTTGTTGCCCAGCGTCGAGATGTACTGCGTCTCGATCTCCACCGGCTCGCCGGTGGCGGCGCGGCGGATGGCGGGGGCGAGCGACTGGTCGCGCGCGTCGGTGATCATGTTGAAGCCGATCACCTCGTCCGCCGGCGCGCCCATAAAGCGCCCGATCATCGGGTTGCAGTCCAGCACCCGCCCCTCGGCGTCGAGGATCAGGATGCCAACCGGCGCCTGGGTGAAGAAGTGATGCAACTCCGCCTCGCGCCGGCGCAGCGACATCGTCATCTCCGACGCCAGTTGCATGGCGCGCGCCCGCGTGGAAGACAGCGACAGCACCACGCCGAACAGCAGCAGCGAGATCGTGCCGCCGGCCGCCAGCACCATCAGCGGCTTGTCGCCGTCGATGCTGCGATCGAACTCCGGGGTGGAGCGGTAGGCGACGGTGAGCGTCCGGCCGTAGAAGGCGATCGGGCGCGTCTCGGTCAGGCGGGCGGACTCGGGGTAGGACGGGCTGCGGTACATCTCCTGTTCGTCCACCGCGGACGGCCCGTCGTACATGCTGAGCGCCACGTCGTGGACGTTGTGGCTGAGGACGCCCTCGATCAGCGGGTAGGTGCGCAGCGGCGCCAGCACCATGCCGTACAGCGCGTCGAGCCGCTCCCGCTCGGTCTGCGTCGGCGCGCCGGGGCGGTAGACCGGGTAGTACATGATGAAGGCCGGCTGCGGCGCCCGGTGCTCGTCGATCTTCAGCGTCAGGCGCGGCGTGATCGCCGGCTCGCCGGTGGCGGCGGCGGTCAGGATGACGGCGCGGCGCACCGGCTCGCTCAGCATGTCGTAGCCCAGCGCCGCGCGGTTCAGCGGCGTCGGCGGCGCCGAGTAGACGTTCACCATGTAGGAATCGCGCTTGCCCTGCGGGCGGATGGTGAACTCGTTGATGCCGTCGGCCCAGGCCGCCTCGGCGGCCTGGTTCAATTCCTCTTCCTTCAGCAGGCGGGCGAGCGCCACGGCGGGGATGCCGGGGTACTGCCGTTCCAGGTCGAGGCTGCGCACGAAGGAGTCCCAGGCCGGGCGCGACACCGCCGGCGTCACCTTGAACAGGCCGGCGGCCGAGCGCAGCACCTGCGCATAGGCCAGCATGCGCTCGCCGATGCGCGAGTGCATCTCGCCGACGCGGGCGGAGAAGCGCTCCGACGCCTCGCGCTCGATCACGGTGTAGGTCCAGAAGGACAGCGCAAGGGTGGCCGCCAGCCCCAGTGTGAGAGTCGCGAAGGCGAGGCGCCGGCCGCCGTTCTTCAGCCGGTCGACAGCGATGTCCGCGTGCGCGTCGGACGACAGGTCCGAAAAGATGCGGCGCTGGCGCGGCGGTGCCTCGTCGGACTTTGCCATGAAGGGGTGACTGCTTCGGTCTGTGGCGAATTCAAGCTAAAGATCATTCCAGCCAAAGGTCAAAGGAAAGTTGACGTTCGGCAGTCCTGGAAAAAACGCATGCAACGGGGTTGTCGCACGGCTTCGCGTCCGCTGATAATAAGACGGCGAAAGAATCGCCAAGAAACGCGCATCGCCCTTGCGGCGCCGGGCAGGCACCGCGATTCGCCGCAGCCGGAGAAGGAAATGGCGGAAACGCTGGAGAAAACTGAAATCATGGCGCTCGGCGTGGTGCTGGAGCGGCGGCGCAGCAACAGCCCGTGGCAGGACTGGACGTGGCGGCCGGTCGCCGTCATTCCCGGCGCGCCCCCGGTCGAGGGCGGCTGGCGGCTGCTGCGCGAGGGCGACGATTGGGCGCACTTCCACGCCGCGACGGTCCCGCTGGAGCTGTATAGGACCGACACCGACGGTTACCGGTTGAACCTGTCGCAGGATCCCCCGCGGCTCTGGGTGGCGTTGCGGCCGGACGATGCCGCCGAGCCGGGGGCGATGGTTCCCTTTTTCGTGACCGCCTCGGCGCACGAGTGCGAGGTCTACCAGATCAGCGGCAGCGAGACCGTGGAGACCGTGCCGATGCCGCCCGAGGTGCTGGCGCTGGTGCGCGACTTCGTGGACCAGCATCATGTCGACGTTCCCTTCGAGAAGCGCGAGCGTAAGCGCCACCACCCCGACGGGCCGCGCCGGCCCGGTCCTGAGCGGATCCGAGAGCCATGACCGAAGAATCCTTCCTTTCCCGCTGGTCCCGCCTGAAGCGCCGGGAGGCGGAGCCGTCCCCCGCGGCGCCGGAACCGGTTCCCACGCCGCCCGCCATGGCTGACGCCGCAGCGCCGCCGGACGCCCCGGCGGAGGCGGCGGAACCTGGGGATGAGGATCCGCTCAAGGACCTGCCGCCGATCGAGAGCCTGACCGCTGACTCCGACTTCACGCCCTTCCTGCGCGCCGGCGTGCCGGAAGACCTGCACCGGCAGGCGTTGCGCAAGCTGTGGACCTCCGACCCCGTCTTCGCCAACGACGACGGGCTGAAGGATTACGCCGGCGACTACACCGGCCTGTTCAGCGGCAGCGGCGTCGTCAAGACTGCGTACCGCGTCGGCAAAGGTTTTCTTGATGCCTTGGAAGAGGTGGATGCGGCAACGGAAGATGCTGCAGTGCCGAAGCCGCCCGCGGGTGCCGCTCCGCAGGACGACGCCGGGGCGATTACCGGAGTTGATGCCGGTGTCCCTCCAGGCGAAGGGGTTATGATAAATAAATCATAGCCCTTTTGTCTTGGTACGATCTTGCCGTTCGGCCTGCGTCGGCGCGGATTGTTGACAAGCTTAACCACAAGGATTTAAATGCTCGAAGGTCAGCGGTAAGCTGCTGGCGCGACAAGGCTTTTCGCGGCCGCAGCATGGCTGCACGGCAAACCCGGAACGCTGCGGGGCTCCCCGGCGCGGTTCTGGGACAAGTGGATGAAGGCGGCCGAAAGAGCTGCCAAACGGCGATCCCGATGCTCTAAGAAGAGCCAGGATTGTCGCAAGGGAGGAGTTGCACGTGTCGCCAATCGGTGACGATGCGTCCGCATTGCCGGACGAGGAGATTCTGCGGGCTCAGGCTTACGGGTTGCTGGCCGGGCTGCTGTCGCGCGCGCCGGATGCCGACGCCTTGACCGCGCTCGCCGCGATCGAAGGGGATGACAGCGTGTTGGGCGCCGCCTACGCGGCGCTGGGCGCGGCGGCCCGCGAGGCGACGCCGCGCGGCGTGGCGGAGGAGTTCGACGCCCTGTTCATCGGCGTCGGCGGCGGCGAGCTGACGCCGTTCGGCTCCTACTACCGCACCGGGTTCCTGCACGAGAAGCCGCTGGCCGACCTGCGCGGCGACATGGCGCGCCTGGGCATTGAACGGGCCGAGGGCATCGCCGAGTCCGAGGACCACATCGCCGCGCTGTGCGAGATGATGGCCGGCCTGATCACCGGCGCCTTCGATGCGCCGGCGGACCTCGACGAGCAGCGCGCCTTCTTCGGCCGCCACGTCGAGCCCTGGGCGCCGCGCTTCTTCGCGGACCTGGAGGGCTCGCCGACCGCCCGCTTCTATCGCGCGGTCGGCACGCTGGGGCGGCGCTTCATGGATGTCGAGGGCCAGGCGTTCGCGCTGGCCGTGTAAGGGAAGACGGGCCGCGACGAGCCCGCGGGAAACGGAGGGGTGACGACGATGACGGGTACGAAGGGCAAGGCCACTCTGGCGCGGCGTGACCTCTTCCGCGCCGCCGGGCTCGGCGCCGGGGCGTTGGGCGCGGCGGCGGTCGGTCTGCCGGCGGCGCCGGCCGAGGCCAAGGCGGACCCCAACGCCGCGGGGGACCGCACGGCGCAGCGCTACCGCGAGACCGAGCACGTCCGCAAAGCCTACGAATCGAGCCGGTTCTAGGAGGCCCTGATGCTGATCAAGAAGTCCGCCGCCGCCGTCTCCGGCAAGCGCCTGTCGAAGGCGGTGTCCGGCCTCACCGGCGCCACCGTCGACCGCCGCACCTTCCTGCGCGCCTCCGGACTCGCCGCCGGCGGTGCCGCCGTTGCGGCCAGCCTTCCCGGCACCGTCCGCAAGGCCGATGCCGCCGCCGTCGCCACCGGCGCCGGTGAGATCAAGCAGGTGAAGGCCATCTGCACCCACTGCTCGGTCGGCTGCACGGTGGTGGCCGAGGTGCAGAACGGCGTGTGGATCGGCCAGGAGCCGGCGTTCGACAGCCCGCTCAACCTAGGCTCGCACTGCGCCAAGGGCGCGGCGATCCGCGAGCACGCGCACGGCGACCGCCGCTTGCGCTATCCCATGAAGCTGGTCAACGGCAAGTACGAGCGCATCAGCTGGGATCAGGCAATCAACGAGGTCGGCGACCGCCTGCTGAAGATCCGCGAGACCTCCGGCCCGGATTCGGTGTTCTGGCTCGGCTCGGCCAAGCACTCCAACGAGCAGTCCTACCTGATCCGCAAGTTCGCGGCGTTCTGGGGCACCAACAACATCGAGCACCAGGCCCGCATCTGCCACTCGACGACGGTGGCCGGTGTGGCGAACGTCTGGGGCTACGGCGCCATGACGAACTCGTACAACGACATCCAGAAGTCGCGGGCGATGTTCTTCATCGGCTCGAACGCCGCCGAGGCGCATCCGGTGGCGATGCTGCACATCCTCAAGGCCAAGGAGCAGAACAACGCGCCGCTGATCGTAGCGGACCCGCGCTTCACCCGCACCGCCGCCAAGGCCGACGAGTACATCCGCTTCCGTCCCGGCACCGACGTGCCGCTGATCTGGGGCATCCTCTGGCACGT
>NZ_JBOZRT010000134.1:0-92459 GCF_050789165.1 Azospirillum sp. | reverse complement strand
GCGACCGCCTGCGCGAGTGGCGGGAGGACATGCGGGCCGTCAACGACGCTGGCCGCGAGGTTGAGCGCTGGGAAGACCCGGACGAGCATGGCCCCTTCTGGACCGAGAAGCCGCCGACGCTGCGCATCGAGTTCCGCCACAAGTACGAATGGCAGAACGACCGGATCGACCAAGCCGAGGAGAACCGCCACTGGTTCAGCGGCTCCGACCGTCTGGCGGTGGACGTGCCGGACGGCTGGGAGCTGTGGTTCCGCGTGCTGAAGCTGGTCGGCGAACCGTGGCATCGGCCCAATGACATCTTCAAGGCCAGCGTGCGCCGCGAGCTGCTGGAAGCCTTGGAGGGCCGGCTGTCTGGCGACGGCAACGAAGCTGCCGACACGCTGTACCGCATCAGCGGTGACTATCACGTCAGCGAATCGTGGTCTCACCAAGCGCTGAACCTGATGGCGGCCCTATACCGCTGGGCCGGGCTGGTGCTCGACGGCGAGGAATACCGCATCGCCAAGGCCAAGGCTGATGCGCTGGCGGAGCACCGGAAGATCGTCGCGATGCTGGACCGGCGCATGCCGGATAACCGCTACGACGGTTACAGCCGGGCGCCCGGCGTCGTGCCCTTCAACCGCCTAGTGGGGCCGGAGGTGCGCAATGCCGCTTGATGCTCAAATGCGCGCGCCTCAGGCATGGCCAACCAAGGCGCGCCTCTTGGACGACGGGAAGGCGCTGATCGCCAGCTTCTGCACGGTGAACAACATCGGCTGCCCGCCGGTGGTGCAGTATCCGGCCGACGCGTGGCCTTTCGACGCCTGCGCCTACTACCGCCCGACGCAGATCAACATCTGCGTGCCGAAGTGCGCGGCCATCGGGACCGTCGGAAGGGCGTGGTCCTACCCGGGCCACATCATCGACCGCACGCCTTACGGCGTGCTGGCGCACGAGCTGGGGCACCACATCGACGTGCTGAACAGCACGACGGTGGACCGCTACCGCGGCAACTTCAGCGTCGAGCTGCGCCGGCAGGCGAACGAGCCGAAGTTGACGAACTACTGCCCAGACGACGGGGAGTGGGCGGCGGAAATGCTCCGGCTGTTCATCACGAACCCGGACCTGCTGCGCGCCATCCGGCCGCGCACGCACGCCGCGCTGATCAAGCGCGGGCTGAAGCCGGTCCATACCGATGGCTGGCGCTCCCGGCTGGCCGGAGCGCCGGAGCGGACCATCGCCCTGTGCGCGCGCCGCGTGGATGAGGCTGCAACCCTGTCGCCGAAGGGAAGTTCCAATGGCTGAGTTCATCGACTACGTCCGCCGCCTCCAGTTCGCCAACCAGGTGGCGGAGCGGTTCGGCCTGCCGCTGGTGACCTTCAGCGAGCCCGGCGCCGACGCGTTCGTGACCGAGGAGGGAGACGAGTGCACCTGCGGTGGCTGCGAGCAGGAGCTTCCTGCCGGACGGAACACCTACAGCAAGCGCGTCAGCTATGAGTATGACGAGTGGGAGACCTACTGTTCGCCGGCCTGCGCCAACGGTGCCAACCATGTCGGGCTGTGGACGGACTTTCTGGAGCGCATGGGATGGACCGTCTACCACGCCGAGAACGAGCGGCGCAGGAACGGGCCCTACCGCTGGGCCCTGATGCCCTGGGTGGACGTCGACAGCCCCGAGCACAACAAGATCATCGCCCGCGAGGGGGACGCCCGCTGGTTCGCTGATGCGGCCCGGGCGCGCGTTCTCGCCGCTCTGGTGGTGGTGCTGGAGCGCCCGCCGGCCCTGCCGCCCTACCGTGGCCCGTCGCACGGGGTCGAGGTCCTGGAGCGCGTGGCGCAGCGCGAGACGCTGCGGCTGGGCCTGCCCTGGACCGACATGCCGCTTGCCCTCCGCAACCGCTTCATGGACTCGGCCGCGCGCGTCCTGGACGAAACGCTGCGCTGCCTCTGGCGCGAGCCGATGACGGCCGAGCTGGGCACCGTTCCGGCCGATGCGGTGCGCTCCCTGCGTGATCTGGGGCGCGTCGAAGCCTGGACGGACAACCGCTATGGCGACTGTCTCCAGCGAGCGCAGCGCCTTCGGCACTACCGTGACTTCATCGAGGGGAGGGAGCGGTGAAGCTCGACGTGTCCAACGTGCCGCCGGAGGTGCTGGAGCACACCGGCGGCCCCTCCGTCGGCGACGTCTACCGGAATCAGCGCAGCAGGTTCCAGCTCATCGTCGCCATCGGCGGCCACACCGCCTACTACGTCGTGTTCAACGACCAGGGCGAGTTCACCGGCGTCGGGCAGGTGGGCGTGCACCACCTGGAGCGCCGCGACTGCGTCGGGCGCGTCAAGGAGATGCCGAACTTCGAGGTGGAGTGGTTCCCCAAGCCGGTGGTCTACCGGCCGCGGTTGATCTGAGGGGGCACCATGGGAGACCATCGTCCACAGCGCCTCCAGCTCTCCCGCAAGCGCGGCGCGCGCCTGCCGGCCGGCACCGTCAAGGTCGACCGGACGAGCAAGCTGCTGGGCAACCCGTTCAAGCCCATCAATCCGAAGAACCCCGACCACGTCCGGGCGGCCGTGGACTACTACCGGCGCTACCTGGAGAACCCGGGACGCGCGGAGTTCCAGTGCGGGCCGGCGACCGGCGTGGCGCTCGCCTTCATCCCGCCCTGGCACCACGCCGACGACGTGCTCCGCGTCCTCCCCCAGCTCCGCGGGCGCAACCTCGCGTGCTGGTGCAAGCCGGGAGCCCCGTGTCACGGCGACGTGCTGCTGGAGCTGGCCAACCCGCCGGCGCGCGAGGAATTAGCCGATCCGTGGGGCGAGGAAATGGCCGAGCTGCACGAGGAAATGGCCGATGGGTGAACTGGTCACCCTCCCCCGTCCGACGCGCCCGGCGGCCCTCCAGCAAGGCGTGACGCAGGCGCAGGCGCAGGCGATGGAGCTGTTCCGGCTGTTCTTCTGCGATCTGGTGGCGGGGCCCGCCGCGGCCGTGCAGGTGGGCATCCCCTACCCCGCCGCGTGCGACGTGCTGGAGGGAAAGCTGTGGCCGGGCGTGCGCCGGCACTGGATGGACCTGGTGCTGCCGTAGGCCGCCCTCCCCTCCTCCGCATGCCTAACACGCCATAAACCGCCACGGCTCGACAACTGAGCGAATAATATGTATTTGTCGCTCAGTTCAAGGTTTTCCGATCCTGGACATAAACCAAGGATTTCCAATGGTTTCAGCTCATTCTGCAACGGAACGATCCTGCTGGCGCGCGCCGTCGGCGCTGCGCGCAGGACTTCAGTCATAGGGAGCCCAGCATGGTTGACCGCAACATCATCGCCCCGCCGCCCACCATGGCGAACATCTTGCGCCACCACGGCCTCTATGACGCCGTCGGCTTGGCATCGCGCTTGGCGCGCCTGCTGGAGCTGGCCAAGTTGGAGGGCCTGACCGGCGCCGATCTGATCGACGCCAACAAGGCGCTGGAGGAGGCCCGCGCCGCCGGGTTCCTGGGGGACCTGCCCCATGGTTGACCAGGAGCCTGCCCGCAGAAGGGTGGACGAGCGCCCGTTGAACATTCGGTTGGCCAGTGCGCTCCGCTACCTGCACGCGTTCCCCACCGCGCCCAAGGCGCATGAACTGGCTGAACAGGTGCTCGCTGATGCGCGCGCGGCCGGCTTGCTGGAGGACGGCGCCGATGGCTGATGCTCGCCGCCATCATGACATCAATGTCACTCCCGCGAACACGTATACGATGATATACACTTCCTCCAACGTAGGCTTGGCGTTGGCGGTGATGAATGCAGGTGTATGCGGGGGTCGCAGCAATCCGAATGACTGCTACTCGCAGGGTGCGCCACGTATACATCGAGGCGCTTACCTGGAACGGCGTCGAGGCGCGCGCCAGGATGGCCGTCTCGTGGCGGCAGCGCGAGGTGCTGATGTCCGTCACCCCTATACCGCAGCTCCGAGGACCTAGCGATGGCTGGACGTCAGGCGAAGATTCTGAGCGATGCCCAGCTCGACCAGATGCTGGAGTGGTGCTCCAATTCCCGCTACCCGCTGCGTAACCGGGTCGTCGTCCTGTTGAGCGTCAAGGCCGGCCTGCGCGCGATGGAGATTGCGAAGGTGCTCCGCCGGCACGTCACCGATCCCGCCGGCGCTGCCTCGGACGTGCTCGACCTGGAGGACGCGATCTGCAAGAAGGGCTCGGGCCGGACGGTGCCGATGCACCCCCTCCTCCGCGAGTCCATTGCCGAGCTGCTGGCGGCTCGACCTGGTGGGCCGAACGTGCCGCTGATCCTGTCGGAGCGCGCGCTGCGCGAGGACCCGAACGAGCCAGGAACCGGCTGCATCCAGCCGATGGAGCCCAAGTCCATCGGCTACCTGTTCTTCCGCATGTACCGGGACCTGGGATTCTCCGGGTGCTCCTCGCATTCCGGCCGGCGCACCTTCATCACCCGGGCGGCGCGCAACATCACGAAGGCTGGCGGCTCGTTGCGCGATGTCCAGCAGCTCGCCGGCCACGCTCAGCTCACCACCACCCAGCGGTACATCGAGGGCTCGAACGAGGCCAAGCGTGCCGTCGTGGCGCTGATCTGAACCGCTGTCGTGCAGGTTTCAAATCGGCCTTTCTAGGCTAGGTAGCCTAGGTATCTAGCCTAGGCGCCCTGCCCCGGCGCTATCGGCGTGTGCGGTCGTGACGGCAGCGTGGAGCTGCAACATCCCGTCACTAACCGACACAGACTGCCATGGAAACCCAGCACACTCCCGCGGCCGGGCCCGCGCCGGACTACCTGACGGAGCGGGAGGCCGCGGCCATCCTGCGGCTGTCGCCGCGCACCCTCCAGCGCCACCGCCAGAAGAACACCGGGCCGACCTTCCTGAAGATGGGCCCGCGCAAGGTCTGCTACACCCGCCCCGACCTGGACGCGTGGGCGAAGCAGGGGCGCCCGTCGTGATCGCGCCCGGCAAGCACGCCGCGCTCGCTGCCGAACTGGAACGCAAGCGCCAGGATCGCATGGCGAAGCTGGGCGCCCTGTGGGGAACCGGGAACCGGCGCGCCAAGTTCTCGGAACCCGAGGACGAGGTGGAGGAGAAGCCGCGCCGACTGAGCCGCGGCAAGCTGGGGCCCGTCCGGTGATCGACGGCACCACCGGCGCGGACGCGCGGCGAGCTGGGCTGCCGCGCAGCGCCAACCCCCACCGGCTGGGCACCGACGCGCACGACCTCTGGGACATCTCGTGGCTGTTCGCCGAAACGGAATCGGCGGCCAACCTGCCGAAGGACGAGGAAGCCCCATGCCCAGAGTGATCGGCGAGCCGTCGGCGAAGTTGGTGCGGCGGGTTGCCGCAGACTTCGCCAAGTTCGTCGCTGGCCGGCCGGACTTGGCCATGCCCGCGCCGCTGGAAACCCTGTATCGCCTGGAAGGCTGGCGCGCGACCGACCGCACCACCGCCGAACGGCTTAGGCGGGAAGGGCGCTTGTAAATTTCCTATTCGCTGGTACAGTCCTGGTCACGCTGTTGACCGGCGTAACGCACTTCTTGGGCGTTTCCTCCCTAAACTGGCCGGCCGCAACCCTGCGCGCCGGCCGTTTTCTTTGTCGTGGCACCCGCTTACGAAGAGGCGGCGTGAGACCAAACAACTTCATTGACACGGGGTGGCCTGTATAAGAGTATAGGAAAAATCCTAGACACCAAGGGAGCCCGCCATGAAGTCCGCCCGCATCACCGCCGCCCTGTGCAACGCGCGCGCTGCCGTCGCGCACCTGGAGGCGGGAGCCAACCTCTCCGAGAACCCGACCGTTGCCGCCCACATGCGCGCTGCCGCGGCGCACATCGCCGGCATGACGCGGAGCCTCGCGGAGGAGCGGACCTTCGAGATGATCGGCGTCATGCCGGTCGAGTGCAGCTCGCCCGTCGCCCTGGTCTCCTGAAGCCTCTCCGTCCCGCCTACCTAGGCTCTAGCTACCGAGCCTAGGTAGGCGACTTTGCCCGCCGGCCGCGCCGGCACCTCACCTGGAGCGCAAGCCCCCTATGAGCACCGTGAACCCCGCCGACGAGGCCCGGACCTTTCCCCAGCTCCTCGCCACCCTCGAAGACGGCGAGCTGTCCAACGACCTGACCGACCAAATCCGGGACATCGTTGCCCGGCTGCACGACGTGTACGCCAACCAGGGCGGCACGCCGAAGGCGTCGCTCACGCTGAAGATCGACTTCAAGCTGGACAGCGGCGTCATCGAGACCAAGGCGGACACGAAGGTGGCCCTGCCGAAGCAGGTCCGCCGCAAGACCGTCCTCTACGCCACGCCGGGCAACAACCTCACCCGCCAGAACCCGAAGCAGGCCGAACTGTTCCCGCGCCCCGTACGCGACGTCAGCGCCCCGGCCGAGAGCGGCGTTCGCGCCGTCTGATCCCATCCAGCGCTGGCCACGCCGGCGCAGTTTCGCTCCGCAACCGCCTAACCAGAGGGAACGATGAACCCCACGGAAAGCAACCTCGCCGGCTTCGGCGAGTTCCTGAAGAACCACCTGACCACCGGCTTCGAGCTGAAGACCATCGGCGCCAAGGAGGGCGGCGCCCCGATCACCGCCCTGGTCGTGCCGGATGGCCTGACGGTCAAGTCGGTCAAGGCCCTGCTGGACGAGTACCGCGAGCGCCCCGAGCGCCGCGAGGGCATCGCCGTCATGCAGGACCTGGAGTCCTTCATCGGCCACGTCAACCGCTTCAAGGACGCCGACACGGCGCTGTTCGCCAACGCTGACCGCAACGCGCCGTCGCTGCTGGCCGTGCTCGACTACCACGAGCGCGTGAACGTGGTCATCAACGTGGCTGGTGAGGAGGACTCCGCTCCCGAGTTCCGCCCCGGCGCCCTGCCGCGCTTCGGTAAGCACCGCACCCTGTACCAGTTCCCGCTCTCGCGCGAGTGGAAGGCGTGGCAGGAGAAGAACAGCAAGGCCATGACGCAGATCGAGTTCGCGGCCTTCCTGGAGGAGCGCGGCATCGACATCCTGCCGCCCCCGACCTTCGAGGAGCCGCTGTCCGACGCCGACGCGCGCCTGAAGAAGGTGTCCGACCTGCTGCGCGGCCGGTTCGCCGGCCCCGAGCAGATGATGGACCTGTCGCGCGGTCTGGCCATCTACGAGAGCGCCAAGGTGATCGCCGCCACCAACCTCTCCAGCGGCGAGGGCGCGGTCACCTTCGAGACCGAGCACAACGACGGCAACGGCGAGAAGCTCCAGGTGCCGAACCTGTTCTGCATCGGCATCCCCGTCTTCGAGCACGGCGACCTGTACCGCGTGCTGGTGCGCCTGCGCTACCGCAAGAACGGCGGCGCGCTGAACTGGTTCTACGACCTGTACCGCGCGGACACCGTGTTCGATGACGCGCTGAAGCAGGCGTGCGTCAAGGCGCGCGAGGCCACCGACCTGCCGCTGTTCGTCGGCAAGCCCGAGGGCAGCAACAGCAACTAATCGTCGGCAACCTTCCCTCTCTACCTAGGCTCCCTAGCCTAGGTAGAGAGGGAAGACTCCAGCCACACCAAGGAGAAGAACGTGGCCAACAGCAGCTTCAGCAAGAACGACCGCGTCACCTTCCGCCCCGGCCCGCGGGCGCGCGCCGACGTGTCCGGCAGCGTCGTGTCGGTCGATACCACCGGCGAGGGCCGCGGCCGTGCCACCTGGCTGACCGTGAAGTGCGATGACGGCGAGACGCGCAAGGTCCGCCCGGGCGCCTGCCGCGCGGCCTAGGCTTCCTACCCTTCCTAGCCTAGCTAGGCTCCGGCCCCGTGAACGGTATCCAGACCGTTGCGGGGCTTAGGGGCGTGGGAGAGCCGCGGCGTGTCAGCCCCTCCGGGAAACCCATCGGGTGAACAGGGGAGGGGCATGTGGCCGGCTCCGGCGCGTGAGGTTGATCGCCGGCTCTCCCATCCACACCACCAGGAGCTGTCCCTTGGACCAGACCCAGACCTTCGACCCCCGCAAGCCTGTGCGCACGCGCTCTGGCTACGCGGCGCGCATCGTGTGCATCGACCGTGCGGACACGTTCCCCATCATCGCGCTGTTCACCCGGCCCGACAACGGGGCCGAACAGCTCATTGCCGCCGGCGCCGACGGTCGCATTACCCACGAGGAACATCCGCTCGATCTGGTCAACGTGCCGGACGGCGAGGCCACGTATCCGGTCAACCCGCTCATCCAGCTTCTCGCCGATCCCAGCCCGGACGAGTTCCGCGAGATCCTGAAGCGCGTTCGCGAGGCCATGGCGGCGGTGCCCGGCGGGCTCTCGGACGAGAACGTGGCCCTCGCGCTCGTCATGGGCATGATGCAGATGGTCCGGGCGCGGGTGAGCCTGCCGCCCGTCTTCGCCGATGCAGCCAAGGAGATGGTGCGCCTGCGCGACGCCGCGACCGACGCCCGTCTCCGCCGACGTAGCCAAGGTGCGCCTGCGCGACGTGGCGAACAGGAGGGCTGACGATGGTCACCACCATGGCCTTGCGCCCCGAGGAGCGCGACATCATCCGCAACGCGCTTGGGCTCCTGCACGCCAAGCGTCCGTACCGCAACCACTACTGCGCGCCGGTCAGCGGCTCCACGCGCGAGCTGCTGGAGGGCATGGCCGATGCCGGCCTGATGCAGCGCGGTCGCACGCAGGAGGGCGGGACGCGCTACTTCCACGTCACGGACGCCGGCGCCGCCGCGGCCGGCTACACCCTGCCGGGGGAGTAGGGGACCCGGTGAGTAAGCCGCGCGCCTGCCAAGAGAACCCCTTCCTGTGGGAGAACTGGAGCCCGCCGCTCTCGACGTTCCGTCTCGATGGCGAGCGGCGAACGAACGCTCCGGTCGACTGGACTCCGCCGCTGCTGGACGAGCTGCGGCGGGTGTCTGACCTGGGCTGGGGCGCGCAGCGCATCGCCCGACACATGGGCGTCTGCACCAACAGTCTGGCGCGGGGCCTGCTGGCCCTCAACGCCCAGAGGAGCAAGCCGTGAAGACGTTGCGAGACATCGACAACTCCTGGCCGCCGTTGAAAGAGGATCTGGAATTCCTGCGTCGTACCAAGCGCTGGACCGGCAGCCAGATCGCTGGGTTCTACAAGGTGAGCCGCGGCGCCGTGTCCGGCATGCTCGCGCGCTACAAGATTCCCTCGTCCCGCAAGGCCGCGTCCGCCGACCTTCCCATCGCCGACGATTGCCCCACCGTCGCGCTGGACGACGGCGCCTACATGGAACAGGTGCACCGGCTGAAGCTGCCGCCGCCTCCGAACTGCGAAATCGTCATGAAGCGACCGCGCGCGCTGCCCGTCCGGCCGGAGTCTGCTGGCCCCGGGTGCTCCGCGCGCACCTGCGTGGAGGGGCACTGATGGCCCGGTCCCGGTCGCACGAGATGAACGCGGAGCTGGAGACGCAGGGCATCACGCTCTCCCACCAGGTGATCAACGGCAAGCGTGTGATCTTCCGCGTCGCCACCTGCACCCAGTGCCAGAGCACCGAGGAGAACCGCTTCGGCGCCGACTTCCCGCCCGACGCGGTCATCAAGCGCTTCAAGAACTCCGGCTGGACGTTCGGCAAGCGGACGCTCTGCCGGTCCTGTTCGACCCCGGCGGCCAAGCCCCGCCCGACCGTCCCCACCCACCAGAAAGACGAGACGATGACGACGCCGCACGCCGCCAAGCCCGCCCCCGCCGCTAAGGCTCCGCCGCCGCCTGCCCAGCCGCTGGCGGCGTCGCCGGTGCGCACCCCGACCATCGCGGAGGTCGTGCGGATCGTGGAGAAGCTCGACATGGTGTTCTCGGATGGCCGCTATCGCAATGGGCACAGCGACGACACCATCGCACGGGAGCTGAACATCCCGCGCGCCGTCGTCGCCAAGGTGCGCGAGGAGAGCCCGCACCACGGTCCCATCCAGCTCGATCCCGAGGTGGTCAAGCTGCGCGAGGACGTGGACGCGTTCCAGGCCATGCACATCGAGGCCGGCAAGATGCTGGACGAGCTGCGCGGGCGTCTGGTCAAGCTGGAGGGCCAGCGGTGATGTGGGTGGCCATCGTCTACGCCTGCTTGGCCACCAGCGGCCAGTGCATCACCCTGGAGGACACGCGCGGCCCCTACGCGACGGTCGGGGCGTGCGACGCGCGCGTCGAGGAGATGAAGGCCGACGCGGCGGAGATGTTCTCCGAGCACGATGACGGCGAGGTGCGCGGCTGGTGCCACTTCTCGGTCGTGCCGCGCTCGCGCCAGGTCCTGCGGGCGGCCGGTGAGTGATCCACGCGAAATACTGGCTGACGCGCTGCACCGGGCGAACCAGGGCAGCTACAAGACCCGGCGCGAGCCCGGCGGGTGGAGCCCTGAAGCCTGCGCGGTGTGGAGAGAGGGTGGGGAGACCCAGCGTCTCCTCTACGCCGCGCTCGTGTTCGAGCTGAAGTTCCGGCGGCACGCACGCGCGTCGGACACGGAGCGCATCGTCGCGCTCGCCGACGAGATCGACGCCGGCTGCGCGGCGGCGCGCGCCCAAGCGGAGAGAGGGGAGGGCGGTTGATGCTGTGGACGCTCCCGCTCCCGCACCCCGCGCCGTTCGACGCGCTGCCGCCGGCCAAGCGCTACGGGGTCATCTACGCGGACCCGCCCTGGCGCTTCAAGAACTACAGCAAGAAGGGCGAGGGCCGGAACGCCAACCGGCACTACGCCTGCATGTCCATCGCCGACATCAAGGCACTGCCGGTCACCGCGCTCGCCGCGGACGATTGCGTGCTCCTCATGTGGGCGACGGACCCGCTCCTGGAGAGAGCGTTCGAGGTCATCAAGGCGTGGGGCTTCACCTACAAGACGGTGGGCTTCTACTGGACGAAGACCAACGCCGACGGCTCGCCGTTCATGGGCTCGGGCTACTGGACCCGCGCCAACCCGGAGCAATGCCTGCTGGCCACCCGCGGCCGGCCGAAGCGCCTCTCCAAGGGCGTGCGCCGCTGGATCACCGCGCCGGTGCGCGAGCACTCCAGGAAGCCGGACGAGGTGTACGGCCGCATCGAGCGGCTGGTGGGCGGCCCCTACGTCGAGCTGTTCAGCCGCTCCGGCGCCGCCGGCTGGGACGCGTGGGGGGACCAGGTCGGAAAGTACCGTGCTGATCAAGAAGAGATTGAGGCGATAGACGAATAGCGCGCCGCGGGCGTGACGTCGTCTCCTAACCGGCCGGAGGAGGGCCACAAAACATGAAGTTCCTGCGTGCTGTGACGGCCTACGCAATCAGCGCCGCTATCGTCGTCGGAGGCTATCACGCCTACGTCGGCTACTCCGTCTACCAGTCCGTCGAGGCCCAGGCCCGAGCGAACGGCAAGACGCTGCCAGGAGCGTCCTTCCGCACGTTGATCGTCGGGTGGCCCGGCATGCTGGCCACCGTCGCCTTTGCCAACGGCGAGGTGCAGGAGGTCATGACGGACACCATGAAGATCCTGGATGAGCTGAACAGCGGCCGGTGGCAGCGCGTCGCAGCGCCGTCTTCCGACGGCCAGTAATCGGGCGGTTGAGCCCAAGCGCGACGTTTGAATATGGAGGGCTTCGGCCATGCGCAAGCACGACGCGGACCGATTGCAGGCCGCAGCCAATTTGATCGGAACGACGTACACCGCCGTGTGCGACGAACTGGGCTGCGCTTATGGCGGCGAGGCGCCGCTGAACGCCATCCGCGCGCTGAAGGACGAGAACGCCCGGCTGCGCGAGGCCGCCACCACCTACCTGCGCGCCGACACCAGCGACCACGAAGCCATGTTCATCGCCGAGGGTAAGCTTCGCGAAGCCCTCGGGCTGGTCTAAGCCCAACGAGGAGCCAGTCACAATGACTATCCGCGGCATCCGAATTGAACGCGTCACGAAGGCTGACCAACGCGCTGCGCAGCAGGCTTGCAAGGCAAATAGGTTCGACATCCGCACACGCTGGAGGGTGCGCGCCCTGTTTGCCCGAACCCCCTACTGGCGGTGGCGTCCGGCGCTCGGAGCGTTAGACCGCGGATGGTCGCGGATCTATCGCTAGACCGATTGACCACGCCGCTAAACGGTCGTTTCGCAACAATGCTGAGGTTTGGACATGCCCTGGTACATCGACGGCGTCGCCTACACCATTCGGAACTGCGGCTGTTGCGGGAAGCGGTTCCACCCGAAGCTCGCCGACGTTCGGCGCGGTTGGGGCCGGTTCTGCTCGAATGCCTGCAAGAACCAAGCGCGCCGCCGGACCAAGCGCCGCCGCGCCCCCTCGGGTGAGTGACACCCGCCGACAAACGTTCGATTGCAACGAAGTCAGGCTCTTAACGTCGGTCGATGCGACCGAGCGACTATCGCGCAAAAGGCGCTGACTTGAACGAGCAACACACGGGCGTGGCGCTACGCCTCGCCCTCTCCGACGCCTCCCAGCTCGCCGCGGTCCTCGTTCTGGCCGTCGAGCTGGCACCCACGCTGGAGGACTTGGTGGACTGGTGGCGTGAACCGCGCCACCAGCGCGCCATGCAGGTGCTGTCGCCGGCGGACCTGGACCGGGTCGTGACCGCCAAGGACCGGCGCAAAGCGGAGCTGGCCTTCAGGTCGTGACGGCCAACTCGCGGAGTTCAACCATCCCTGGGGGACTCCCGTGTCAATCTCAACCATTCTCCTCTTCCTCGCCGGCGTCGACTGGTGGCTGCTGGCGCGCGACTTGGTGGCCGCGTTCCTGGCCGGCGCTATCCTGTACCGCGTCCGCGGCGGCTGGCTGGGCCGCTACATCCCTGGCGGGACCTTCCCCGCCCGCCTGATCTGGGCCGTCCCGACGGGGGCCCTGGTCGGCGGGCTGCTGGGCGGCTGGCCGGTCGGTGTCGCCGAAGCCGGGGCCGCCTACGTGGTGCTGATGAACACGCACGGGCGCTGGATGGATGTCGGGCACGTCGACGGCCGGACCAGCGACGACGTGCACGCCCTGTCCGCGGTCGGTGTCGAGCGCCTGTACGGCATGCTGCTGCCCATCGGCATCCTGTGGAGCCCGTCCGTGCTGCTCCTCGCGCCCGCTGGCCTGCTGCAAGGCCCGCTGTACTGGCTCGCCTGGAAGCTGCCGGTGCGCGTCGAGTGGCGCTTGGCCGAAGACAAGGCCCCGGTGGACGGCGAGACCGCCTGGGGCGAGCTGCTGTGGGGCGGCGTGCAATGGGTGCTGCTGGTGCTCGCCTGCCGGATCGTCGGTGGCACCTAAAGGCAGGTCGTGACGGCTCAATCGGGAGGTCTCCACAACCTCCCGAGAGCCAACCATGGCCCCCATTCCCTTTTCCGGCGCCGCGACGCCGATAGGCGCGGACGACATCCCGCGCGTCGCGGGCTTGCTTCTCGCCGACCCGGCGGCGGTCGGCGCCGTCGACCTGGTCGAGACCGGCGGCATCGGCGGCTTCCTCTCCGACGGCTCCGGCCGCCCGCGCATCCTGTTCGAGGCGAAGCACTTCGGCGACCTGACCGGCCACCGGTGGGACGCCTCGCACCCGACGATCTCCACCGCCGTCTGGGACCGCAAGCTGTACCGCGGCGGCGCGGCCGAATACCTGCGCCTGGCCGAGGCGGTGGCGCTGGACCGCATGGCGGCGCTCGAAGCAACGAGCTGGGGACGCTTCCAGATTCTCGGTTCCAACGCCAAGGCGTGCGGCTTCGCCGACGTGGAGGCGTTCGTCGCTGCGATGGCCGACGACGAGGATAACCACCTCGAAGCCTTCTGCGCCTTCGTCCAGTCGAACCCCCGTCTCCTCCGCGCCCTGCGCGAGCGCGATTGGGAGACCTTCGCGCGCCTCTACAACGGGCCGCAGTACGCCGTGCACGGCTACCACCTGCGTTTGGCCGCGGCCTACGCGGATCTGCTGGGCATGCCCGACCCGGACCCGACGGTGCTGCGCATCGGCTCGAAGGGGCCGCTCGTCCAGCGCCTGCAACGCGCGCTGAACACCTTCGGCGCGGGCCTGTCCGAGGACGGCGCCTTCGGCCGCGTCACGGAGCTGGCCGTCATGCGCTTCCAGGACAGCCACGGCCTGAAGGCCGACGGCGTCGTGGGGCCGAAGACGGCCAAGGCGCTCGCCCTCGTCTGACCGACCGCTACGCCCCGAAGGAGGGGGCCACCATGAAGACCTATCTGACCTGCAAGACCGTCGAGGGGGCGCCTATCGCGTCCTGCGACGTCGTGAAGAACACGGTCACCACCGAGGACGGCGAAGTCCACGCCGTTCCCCACGACTTCTTCGGGCGGGGCGTCCCGCCGGCCGGCGCCTACCTGCTGCGCTATCTGCCGCACGGGTACATGAGCTGGTGCCCGAAGGACGTCTTCGTGGAGTCGTCCGTGCCCGCCGGCAAGACGCTGGAGGACTACTTCCGCAAGGCCAACGAGGCGGGCGTCATCGACTTCCGGCTCCGCGCCGCTGCGGCCGACGGTTGCCCGGTGTCCTTCTACATCCACCCGTTGGGCCAGGACGGCGAGACGCAGGACTTCGACGTCCGCGGCAACGTCCTCGCCCCGCGCGCCTGATCGGAGGTCCTGACCATGTTCGCTTTCCTCGCGGCCCTGGTGCCGCTGATCCCGTCGCTGGCCGGTCTGTTCGGCGACAAGGCCGAGAAGGTGGCGGAGCGCGTCGTGCCCGCGGTCCAGGCCCTCACCGGCGCGACCGAGCCCGCTGCGGCGGTCGAGGCGCTGAAGGCCAACCCCGCGCTGCTGTTGGATGCCCAGCGGCTGGCCACGGAGGCGATGCTGGCGGTGGAGAAGGAGGAGACGGAACGCCTGCGGATCATCAACGCCACCATGCAGAACGAGGCCAACAGCAAGGACAAGTTCGTCCGGCGCATGCGGCCGACGTTCGGCTACCTCGTCGCGCTGGTGATCCTCCTCCAGACGCTGATCATCGCCTACGTCGCGGTGATGCACCCGTCCGAGCTGGCCACCACCATCACGGCGATGTCCTCGATGTCCTCGATCCTGTTGCCGGCGCTGGCCGTGCTCGGCGTCTACGTCTACCGCCGCTCGGGCGAGAAGGGGGCTGGCGGGCCGCTGGACGCCATCGCCGGAATCGTCGGCAAACGAAAATAGGAAATATCCTATCATCGTTGCTTTTAATACTGGTGTTTCGTAGTTGCGGCGGCCTATGTCGCTCTGTTATATCCTGGCCGATAGGATAATTCCCATCGGGGGCGGCCATGGGACCATCAGACACGATGCGTTGCGAACGCCGCGCTTGCTCGCTCACGGTGGCGAGCTGCGCGGCGTCCTGGCATGCCGCCCAGCGGAAGCGGCCGGAGCCCTGGGAAGGGCTGTGGCACTGCCGGTCATGCCCCGTCGGCGCAGCGAGCGCCGGCAAGCCAATGCCGGTCGCCACCGTCACCGCGGACGCGCTCTCGTGCATCTGCCCGCGCTGTACCCGCGAGGCGTCGCGCCTGATCAAGGGCCGCCTCTGCGTCTCCTGCTACAACCGCGAGCGCGAGGTCGAGCGCGGGCGCAACGCCAAGGGCACCACGCCGCGCCTCGGCGCGCGCCTGCACAGGGAGGTCCTGGCGGTGAACGACGGGACCGCGGTGCGCGTCGAGGTGTTCGAGCACGTCACCAGCCGCGTGGAGGCGCTGATCACCGTCGCCAAGCGTGCCACCGGAGCCGTGGTCTTCAGCCGGCCGCGCCCGGAGTTGCCCGTCGGCTACCAGATGGAGCTGGCGCTGTGAGTGGTGGCTGGGACATCACCGATCACGCCTGCCGCATCTGCTTCGGCCGCATCCTGTCCCGTGGTGACGTCTTCCGGTGCTGCAACTGCGGCGCCGAATGCCGCGGCGAGGTAGAGGGGATCTGCGGCTGTGGCGCTGGCGTGCCGCCGCCCAAGAAGGGCAAGAGGCGCCCCAAGGGCAAGTTCCGGTGCGCGAAGAACCCGCACCGCTCCGCGGCCGACCCCAACGAAATCAGCATCGTGCCTACAAGCACGCTGGAGGCATCGCATGGACGATGACGGCCTGCGGCCGGAGGACGCTTTCACCATCGCGCCGGACGGGGAGAACGAGCCCCGCGAGATCCTGGAGCGGCTGGAGAAGCTGGACGAGTTCAAGCACCTGCGCGAGGGAGAGGCCGTCTTCCTGTTCCTCATGCGTGCGGAGACGAAGATCAAGCAGGGGCGCCACATTCTCGGCGAGGTCGGGTTGCCGCGGTTCCAGGGCGCCTATGCCCCGCTGGCCATGTGGATGCTGGCCCGCATGTGCGGCGGCATTGTCCCGGACTTCATCATGATCCTCGACGCCGGCTGGTGGGCGTACGCGACGCCGATCAAGCGCGAGGCCCTGATCTATCACGAGCTGTGCCACTGCGTACAGGCGACCGACAAGGAAGGCGAGCCGCGGTTCAACGACGCCGGGTTCCCGGTGTGGGCCATACAGGGACACGACATCGAGGAGTTCAACGCGGTGGCTCGGCGCTATGGCGCCTGGGAAGCAGGAATTCAGAGCTTCATAGAAGCCCTTCGTGACGGCAAAGCCATCTGATGGCAAACAGAGAACTACAGACACAGGTTGAGGCTGCGGTGCTGGCGGAGCTGGAGCGCGTCGGCCCGGAGGCGTTCAACAAGGCGGAGATCGCCCGCCAGTTCGAGGGGCGTGGGGCCGGCCGCTCCAGTATCTACCGCTGGATCGACGGTGTCCTGAAGTCCGGGAAGGCTGGCCAGCACGTCGCGCGCAAGGTCAAAGAGGCCGTACAGAAGCGGGCGGAGCGGCGCCCCGACGCCCCGGCGGAAGAGGCGGCGAAGGCCGCCGTAGCCGCCTTGCCGGCGGTCGTGCGGGTGGAGGACATCGCCGGCAACGGCGGCACCATCCAGGTCGTGGAGCTGCTGAACAAGGCCATCCAGTCCGTCGAAGGCGTCCTCAAGGCGGCGCACACGGAGGACGGCAAGCCGCGCAACGGCAAGATGATCCTGTCGGCGGTGGAGGTCCTGCGCCGCTGCTTGGACACGTCGGTGACGCTCTACGAGGCCATGCGAAGCGTCAACGACTACGACCGCTTCCACGCGATGATCCTGGAGGAGGTTGCGAAGGAGTCCCCGGAGACGGCGGAACGCATCGTCATGCGGTTGCGCCAAGTCGCCACCAACTGGGGCGGCTGAGATGACGAACATCACGCTGGCCACGGCGTCCGCGCGCTCGCTGAACCGCCAGCTCGACGCGTTTGTGGCCAAGGCCGGCTATGGCAAGAGCGGCTCCATCCCGGAGGACATGACCTTCCGGCAGTGGTGCGAGGACCTGGCGCGGAAGGGCCTGAAGGTGGACCGCAAGCCGTTCCGCCTCGACAACCGGCCGGCGCTCATCCCGATCTACGACGCCATCCCCACCACGCGCGCCGAAGCCTTCGAGCGGATGCTGGTCATTCAGAAGGCCACCCAGCTCGGTCTCACCGTCTGGGAGGTCCTGGCCAACATCTACATGGCCAAGAAATGGGGGCCGGTGAACATCGGCATGTTCCTGCCGGACCAGTCCACCGCGGCGTTCAAGTCCGAGCACCGCTTCATGCCCATCGTGCGCAGCGCGCCCGAAATCCTGCGCGAGATGACGCACCGGACGGACGAGGACGGCCGGACGAAACGCGTCGGCGAGGGCAACGTGCTCACGCGACAGCTCGGGCACAGCCTGTTCCTGTTCCTGTGGACGTCGGGCAAGGTCTCCACGGAATCGCGGCCGATGGACGTGGTCACCCTGGACGAGGTCCAGGAGATGGCGCTGGACCAGATCGACAAGGTGCGGGCCCGCACCGGCGACTCCGACGTCCAGTTCACGCTCCTCCTGTCCACGGCCAACATGCCGGACCTGGACATCAACTTCTGGTACCAGCAGGGCAGCATGGAGGTGTGGCACACCCGCTGCCCGCACTGCCAAGCGCTGTCCGACCTGTCCGACCCGGCCGGCGTCTTCCCGAGCAAGTCCATCGGCTACAACACCGGGCAGATCGTCGGCGCGCCGCTAAACGAGTACGTGTGGACCTGCCCGGCCTGCGGCGGGATGATCGTTGATGCGCAGGTCGGCGAGTACGTGGTCAACAAACCAGGCGCCAATCCGAAGATTCGCTCGTTCCTCCTGCCGCGCACGATCAGCCCGCGCATGACGCCGCGCAACATGATCGAGGCGTGGGGGCGAGCGAAGACGGGGGACCAGAAGAAGTCCTTCTACAATCGCACCCTGGCGCGGCCGTACATCGACGCCGACCAGCTCCCGGTGACCATGGCGCACTGCCTCGCCGCGGTGGAGGAAGGTAAACGCGCCGGCATCACCTGGGAGACGTCCGGCCGCGACACCTACATGGGCATCGACCAGATGGGCGGCTTCAACGCCGTGATCATCAAGAAGCGGCTGCACAACGGCCGGCAGGCGGTCGTGCACGTCGAGGCCGTGTTCGATAACGACCCGTTCGCCAGGTGCTCCGAGCTGATGGACAAGTTCGGAGTGGTGGTGTGCGTGGTGGAACAGCTTCCCAACGTCAACGACGCCAGACGCTTTGCCAATCGCCACAAGGGGCGCGTGTTCCTCGCCGGCTACGCGAACCTGCGCGATGACATGATCGTCTGGGGAGACGCTCTGTCCGACTCCGACCGCAAGACCGCGGAGGAGGACCGCTCCCGCTACGCCGTGACGCTGCACCAGTACAAGGCGATGCAAACCGCCCTGTACCGAATCCGCGACAAGGCGTGCCTCTTCCCCGATCCCGACCTGCTGGAACAGGACGTCATTGAGGACGGCAAGACCAAGCGCCTCGTGATCCTGCGCGACTGGGTGTTCATGCACTTCACCAAGACTGCGCTGGTGGTCGAGCAGGACGAGGAGACGCGGAAGTCAAAGCCGAAGGTGATGAAGGTTGGTCTCGATCCTCACTTCAGCTACGCCAACATGCTGTGCGACGTCGCCTGGGCGCGCAATCACGGGACCAGCACCATGATCCTGCCAGACGCACCGACCTCCGCCACCCAGACGCCGTCTGGCAAGTCCGTCCAGGAGGCCATGCCCGGCATTCCAACCAGCGTGGTCAAGCTGATCGACGCGGCGCTCCCAGACGGGGTCTGCGGCCGGTGCTCCGCTTTCAAGGAGGGGATGTGCACCGAACGTGACCTGCGGGTGCGCGAACGCGACCCGAGCTGCATCGTCTACGTTCCGCGTTCCGAACCTCGCTAGGCTACCTAGCCTAGGCAGCCCCGCGGCGAGGCGTTGTTCGTTGGCTCCGATTGCGCCATCCTGTGGAGAACATGATCTGGTGACGCATGGCAAAGCTGGTTGACCTGACGGGGCGGAAGTTCGGGCGCTTGGTGGTGACCGGGCACGCCCACACCACCGCCCGACGCGCATTCTGGAATGCGCTGTGTGAATGCGGGTCAACTGTGGTTGTCAGAGGATCTAACCTAACAACGGGAAACACACTCTCTTGTGGGTGTTTCTCCGGAGATCGGTTGGTGGAAGAAAAACGCGAAAACATGGAAGGCAAGCGCTTTGGAAGGCTTGTCGTTACTTCGTATTCGCATACCTCTGAGGGGAGGAAAGCATTCTGGTATTGTGTGTGCGACTGCGGTGGTTCTTCTGTTGTATCGGGTGATCAGCTTAGGCGAGGGCGAACGCTCTCATGTGGGTGCTTGCGAACTGAGGCGACATCGTCGCGGTGTAAGTCAAATATTGCTGGCAGAAAATTCGGAATGCTAACCGTCCTCCGAGAATTTGGACGGAATGCGAGGAGCCAAACAACTTGGCTATGCCGCTGCGAGTGCGGGAACGAAAAGGTTCTCGATGGGTGTGTGCTTCGTGGTGGTATAACGGTAACTTGCGGGTGCCGTGCCGGTATCAAATCTCCTTTGCGCTCTGTCGCGGTCAGGGAGGCCATGGCACCCCATCGCAGCAAGCGTAGGGCTCGTATCAGGGGCGCTGGCGGCTCATTCACCAAAGGGCAGGTCGAGGAGTTGTATAGCCGGCAGCGCGGTAGGTGTGCCGGCTGTGGCGAGCGCTTGCGCCGCAGCTATCATCGAGACCACATCACGCCGCTTAGTCGCGGCGGACGCAACGACATATCGAACATTCAGCTCCTGTGCCAGACCTGCAACCAGTCGAAGCACGCGAAGGACCCCGTGACATGGGCCCGGTCCATGGGGCGCCTGATCTAGCCTGAAGTCGTGATGGCAGTATCCGGGCATGAGCAAGCCCGATGATGCCAAATCCGTCGCGTTCGACCCGGCAGCCCCAGCGTCTGAGCGTTATGACGCTCGGGCGGAACTGGAGCGCGCTCACCGGCCGCTGGCGTCCGAACTGCTGCCCAGCTCCGACATCCAGCCGGTCATCGACTACATCTTGAACGGACTGGAGGAGCAAGACATGCTCCTGAAGGCGCGCGGCAACCTGATCCAGTTTCCCGGGCGCGTCCGGCCGCCGCCCAAGCGCGGCATGCAGTCCGTCTACCTGGACGACCTGCAAATATTCGCCCACGGCGAGTACTTCGAGAAGCCGTCGCCGTTGGGCTTCGACACGCTGCGCACCATGGTCGACCAGACGCCGGTGCTGAACTCGGTGATCCTGACGCGCATCCGGCAAATCTCCCGCTTTACCCAGCCGTCGGAGGACGGAGGGCCCGGCTTCGAGATTCGCCACGTCGACCGCAAGCACCAGCTTAGCGACGAGGAACAGAACTCCACCCAGCTCCTGGCCAAGTTCTTCCAGCACAACGGCTGGGAGTTCAACCCGCGCCGCCGCAAGATCATGCGCCGCGACAACTTCACCGGCCTCATGGCGAAGCTGGTCCGCGACAGCCTGACGATGGACTCGGCGCCCATCGAGTGCGAGATGAAGCGCGACCGCTCGCTGGGTATCGACGGTCTGTACGCCGTGGACGGCGCCACCATCCGACTGTGCGCGGAGGACGGCTACGAGGGTGACGACGAGGTCTACGCGTTGCAGGTGGTGCAGGGGCGCATCGCCACCGCTTACACCCGGGACACCCTGATCTACGAGGTGCGCAACCCCCGCACCGATGTCCGCCTCGCCGGCTACGGCCTTGGCGAAACCGAGCTGCTGGTCCGGGTGGTGACCGGCTTCCTCAACGCCATGAGCTATAACATCGCCGGCTTCGACCAGAACGCCATCCCGCGGGGCCTGCTGCACCTGTCCGGCGACTACGCCACCGAGGACATGACCGCGTTCCGGCGCTACTGGAACGCCATGGTCAAGGGCATCAACAATGCCTGGGCTCTGCCGGTGATGGTGTCGAAGGACCAAGAATCGAAGGCGTCCTTCGAGCGCTTCGGCGTCGAGTTCAACGAGATGTACTTCTCGAAGTGGATGACGTTCCTGACGTCGATCATCTGTGCGATCTACGGCATGGCGCCGGACGAGATCAACTTCGAGTCCTTCAGCTCGCAGAAGTCCAGCCTGTCCGGCTCCGACACGGCGGAGCGTCTGGCGGACTCCAAGGACAAGGGCTTGCGCCCGCTGATGTCCTACTTCGAGAGCCTGTTCACCGACTTCGTGGTCTCGGAGTTCAGCGACAAGTATTGCTTCCGCTGGGTGGGACTGGACCCCGCCGACGAGGCGCGCGAGTGGGAGGCCAAGAAGCTGATCCTGACGGTGGACGAGCTGCGGGCCGAGAAGGGCTACGACGGCCACCCGGACAAGCAGCTTGGCCAAGCCCCGATCAACCCGTCGCTGATCGGCCCCTGGATGCAGCTCAACCAGCCCCCGCAGCAGGGGCAGGATTTCGGCGGCCAGGGTGGCGATGCGCTCGACTTCGGGGAGGTGCCGGAGGACGAGGAGGACGGTGGCGGGGGCAAGCCGCCGCCGGGCGACGCCGGCCAGGGCAAGGACAATGCGCCCGCCGGCCGGGACGACACGAGCGGCGGCGACTTCGGTGGCGGCGGCGACGCTGATGCCGACTTCGGCAAGGCCCTCCAGCTCCACAAGCCCATCTGGGCCGTCGAGCCATGACGACGAAGGTCAAGGCGCCCAAGCGCCCCGACGGCGTCGAGCCGGGCGACCACGTCTACGTCCAGCACCCGGAGCACGGCCCCATGGCCGTCAAGGTCCTGGCCTGCGGCGCGCACGGCCTGACCGGCAGGTGTGACCAGGGCAAGCGGCACCGGGTCACCTGGGACCGCTTCCTGGGTCACAAGGCGCGGATGCTCAACCGCTACACGCTGGTCGAGCAGGGCGCGGACGGCGCCATCCTGGAGGACGAGAAGGGCAGGCGTCGGTATCTGGCCGGCGAGGTCCCGGTGGCGACGGAGCCGCCGGCGGCGGAGCCCAAGCGGGACGACCCGCTCCTTGGCGGCATGGACCGCTTGCAGAAGGCTATGAGTGAGGAGTCTACGATGCTGCACGAGCTGCCGCCGGACGCCCGCGTCCTGTTCCTGAAAGCAGGGGCGCTCGCCAACAGGGCCGGTCTGGCGCTCAAGACGGTCACCGACCGCGGCGGGCACCAGACCAAGCGGTGGGCGCGCACTGCGCCGGACGAGCCGGCCAACGACCATAAGGGGCCCAACGACCACAAGGGGCCGGTGCCTCTGAAGCACGGCGACGTGGTGGCCTTCCGGCACAAAGACGTTGAGGGCAAGGGCAAGATCGTCGCCTCGGGCGCCGACGGGGTGACGCTCCAGAGCGAGGATGGTCGCGAGCACCAGGTGCGCCACGAGCATCTGGTGCATCCTGCTGCCGGCGACGCGGACGACGGCGCCGCCGGTGGTGCCGGCAAGGCGGAAGCAGCCAACGACCAGCCCAAGGCCAAGAGCGGCGGCGGCGGTGACGGCACCGTGCCGCCGGACCAGTTCAAGGCCGCGGACTTTTACGCCCAGCACAACGACAATGGCGCGACGGTCGAGAGCGTCCTGAAGGGCTTTCCGCCGGACACCGCCGACAAGATCGCCGACGCGATGAAGCGCCTGGATGGTGTCGAGGAGACCTACAAGGCTCACATGAAGGACGGGGAGTACACCCCGGAGCGTCAGGCGCTGCACGAGAAGATCATCAAGCACATCCTCTCGCCGGAGAAGATCGAGGCGGCGCAGCCGGCGGAGGGCGAGGCCCCGACCTTCACCGTCCTCGGCGGTCGCGGCGGTTCCGGCAAGAGCTGGTTCAACGGCAAGGTGTTCGATCCGACCAAGGCCATCGTGCTCGATGCGGACGAGATCAAGCACATGTTGCCCGAGTACGAGGGCTGGAACGCCTTCCAGGTGCACGAGGAATCTGGCCACCTGTTCGACATCCTCACCGACATGGCCGAAGGCATGGGGCTCAACCTCGTGCACGACGCCACCATGAAGACGGCCCAGAAGGCGGTCGATCTGGTGAAGCGGTTCAAGGAGTCCGGCTACCGCGTGGAGGCGCACTATATGCACCTGCCACGCCAGGAGGCCGCCAAGCGGGCCGTCGGCCGCTTCCTCGGCCCGACGGGTCGCTTTGTCCCGCCGGAGGTGGTATTGTCGAACACGGGCAACGAAGCCTCGTTCGACGCCGTTAAGGACTTGGTGGACGCTTGGTCCTTCCGTGACAACAACGTGGCGAAGGGCGAGGAGCCCAAGCTGATTTCGGAGAGTGGCGATGGCACTCAACAAGGACGCGCTGGAGAAGATGGACAGCATGGATTGCCGGCCGGGGACGGCGAGCAATCCGGTCAAGATTCCGGCGTACATCCAGGCGCTGATGGGCAAGGGGAAGCGGAAGGGTTCCGCAAGGCTCTCGAAGTCCTTGGAGGACGAGACGTCCGAGTGATCTTCTTCGCGGCGGGGGCTGTCCGGTGACGGCCCCGCTGCTGATCGACGTCGGCGCCGTGCCCGACTGCACCTGCACGGATCACCTCGACGGGCTCTACAAGGCGCTTGCGGAGAACCCCAGCGCCGACGACAAGACGATTTGGGCCCCGCACCCGAACCCCTACCTCACCGCGCACGTCGAGGAATCGACAGCCCGCCTGCAAGCCATCTTGGAGCGCATCCAGGACACGCTCGCCCGCCTCCTCACCGGCGAGCCCATCGGCGAGCTGAGCAAGGCGGACGTCCCCTGGCTGCGCTGGAGCGAGGCCGATTTCCAGCACGCGCGCATGCGGCTGGAGGCCAAGCGCCCGGAGGACTACGAGCTGTCCGACTGGATGCTGCTGGTCGACTACCTGATCCAGCGCTACCTCCCGGAGGGCGTCATCCAGTCGGAGGCGGAGTACCTGACCGTGCGCGCCTCCATGCTCGGCAAGGTGCAGGCGAATATGGCGGCCCGCAAGCCGTCCACGGCCACCATCGGGGCCGTCGCGTTCCTGATCCCGACCAGCTTTGCGCACGTCCCCCCGCACGTCCTCAACCCGGTCGAGCTGGAGGTCCTGAAGTTCGCTCGCGCCCGGGCCGCGGAGAACATCAGCGACGTCACCGAGGGCGCCCGCCACCGGATGAAGACGCTGATCCGTGAGCACCTCCAGGCGCAAATCCTCGGCCAGAAGGAGGGCACGGCCGCGGCGCTGCGCCAGCGCATCTTTGACGAGTTCGGGCAGCTCAACCGCGACTTCCGGCGGATCGCCGTGACCGAGGCGGGCGAGTGCTGCAACAGCGGCTTCATCGCGGCGCAGAAGCCGGGCAAGAAAGTCCGGCGCGTCGAGGCGTACCAGGGCGCTTGCGAGTTCTGCCGCTCGATCAACGGCAAGGTGTTCACGGTGGTCTCGCCAGCCAAGCCAGACAAGGATGGCGAGGCGGAAATCTGGCTGGGCAAGACGAACATCGGCCGCAGCGCCGCGCCGCGCAAGAAGGTGGGCGCCGAGCTGGTGGAGCGCGAGCCGCACGAGCGATGGTGGCCGGCGGCCGGGGTGCAGCACCCGCACTGCCGCGGCGCCTGGACGCCGGTGGTCGAGAAGCCGCCCGAGGTCAGCCAGGAGTTCGCCGACTGGCTTGACGGCCTGATCGCCACCGCCCAGCGGTCGTGACCTGGTAGCTGCGTCGTGACGGCACACTGCCGGCATGCCGCTCCTCCTCATCAAAGCCGACATCGGGGCCCGCTTCCGGCGGCTCCTCGAACGCCGCACTGGCGGCGACCCTGCCGCCATGGCGGCGGAGGATCGCGCCTTCACCCTGCGCGCCCACGCTGCGCTCGACGCCGTCGATCACAAGGCGACGCCGGCCCAGCGTGAGGCCGGCAACTACCGGAAGCACCACGTCCGCTTCCAGGGGCTCGACGTCACCATCGAGAATCCGCGCGGTTCGATCCGCCGCGGCGTGGACCGCGGCGGGCACGCGTGGGCCACGTCGATGCAGCACGACTACGGCTACATCCGCGGCACGCTCGGTGTCGACGGCGACCACTTCGACGTCCTGCTGGGCCCGAACGAGGCGGCGCCGACGGCCTTCGTGATCACCACCATGGCGCCGCCGGAGTTCACGGCGACGGACGAGCAAAAGGCGCTCCTCGGCTTCAACAGCGAGGACGAGGCCCGGGCCGCTTTCCACGGCATGTACGACGACGCGCGATTCCTCGGCTCCGTCCAGGCGATGCCGATGGAGGAGTTCAAGGCCAAGGTGCGCACCACGCGCGCGCATCCCCGCCTCCTCAAGGCCCGCGTCCTGTTCTTCATCCCCCGCCGCGAGACCGCGCAATGATCCTCCTCCTGAAGGCCGCCGTCGCCGGCGGGGCCGCCGCGGACCTGTTCGCCACGCAGGTCGACGTCGCGGGCTACGTCAACGCCAACGGCACCTACGTCGCACCGCACCGCGGCATCCGGCACAAGCGCCAAGCCGAGCCGCAAGCGCCGGCGCAAGGTTCCCTATTCGAGGAGCCGAAGAAGGCCGGGGCCGCGCAGCCGTCCCTTTTCGAGGACGCGCCCGCGCCGGAGAAGGGCGCGGCGCAGGTCCTGCCGACCACAGACGGCCTGCACAGGCTCGCCGACTTCATCACCCGGCACGGCGGCAAAGACGCCCTCGGCGCGCAGCTCGGCCGGGCCAAGCCGGCGGAGCGGGACCGCGCGGTGAAGCTCATGGCCGGCATCGGCGGGGTTTCGCCGCACCAAGTCGAAACGCTGCTGGGCCTGCATGGGCCCGCGGGCGAGGCGGCTGTCGAAGCGCCGAAGGAGGAGGCGGCCCCGGCCGCTGCCCCCGAGCCGCCGACGGAGGCGGCTCCAGCCGGCTTCGATGACGTGTTCAAGATGGTCTCGCGCCGCAAGGTCGGCGGCGGAGGGAAGACCACGCCCGGGGACGAGTTCACCTTCTCGGGCACGCTCGACGGGCAGGCGCTGGAGCTGCGGAGCCGGGTCCGCACGCAGAAGGAGAACGCCTCCTTCTACACGCCGTCCAACGCCCGCATCCACTACGGCATGACGGGCCGCGTCGTGGCTGACGACCAGTTTGTGGACATCGAGGTCCGCGCCAAGGAGCCGGTGTCCGACGCGACGCTCCACAAGATCGCCGCCATGGCCCAGAAGGTCGATGCCCGGCCGGTCCTGGTGCGGCGGAAGGGCGAGCCGGTGCGCACCGGCGTGGACGCCTCCGGCGATGCCGGTCCCGACGAGGCGCGCGCGCCGCTCCAGGGGGGCGTGCCGGCCGGCCCCACGAAGAAGGCCCGCAAGGCGGCGAACGCCCGGGCGCTGGAGCTTCTGAAGGAGAAGGCGGACGGCGAGATGACGGCGGACGACCGCGCGGCGCTCGCCCGGTACACCGGCCGCGGCGGCGTCGGCGATTCGCTGAACGAGTTCTACACCGACCCGGCCGTGGCCGGCGCTATGTGGTCCATGCTGGCCAACCTCGGCTTTGCCGGCGGCGAGGTCCTGGAGCCCAGCTCCGGCACCGGCGTCTTCCTGCACACCGCGCCGGCCGGCGCGCGTGTCACAGCGGTCGAGCTGGACCCGACCAGCGCCCGCATCGCCCGCATCCTGCACGCCGGCAGCGGGCACGAGGTCAACAACGCGAGCCTGGAGCGCTTCGCCACCCAGGACGGCCGCACCTTCGACGCCGTCATCGGCAACGTCCCGTTCGGCCTGCGCGGCACCACGCTGAAGGACGACAAGCCGGACCTGTCCACGGCCGACCAGTACTTCGTGGACACCGCACTCGACAAGTGCCGCGACGGCGGGCTGGTGGCGCTGATCGTCCCCACTGGGATCATGGACAGCAAGACCGGGCGCGCCTTCCGCGAGCGCGTGCTGCGCAAGGCCGAGTTCCTGGGCGCGCACCGGCTGCCCAACACCGCGTTCGAGGCGTCGCACACCGAGGTCACCAGCGACATCGTGGTCTTCCGCAAGCGCCCACAGGACGCGGCGGGGGCGCTGTCCACGCTGTCCCAGGAACAGCTCCAGGCACTCAACATGCTCTACGCCCGCGGGCTGTGGGACAGCGAGTTCCTAGGCGGCACCTACTTCACCGAGGGCCGCGGCGCCGCCAACGTCATGGGGCGCCTGGAAGAGGGCTGGCGCGCCAAGGCCGGCATTGGCCAGGACATCACCGTCACGGGCAGCATGGACGGCGTGCCGGCGGCGCTGGCCGCGTGGCGGCCGGAAGACCTGGGCGGGCAGACGCCGTCGGTCCAGCAGATCCTGGAGAGCCTTGGCGACGACGCGGCGGCCAAGCGGCGCGCCGTCAACGCCGCGCTCAAGAACCCCTATCAGGTGGCCAAGCCCGGCGACGTCAAGGTCATCGACGGCGTGCGCTACGTTCTCCAGGGCGAGCCGCCGCGCTGGCACAGGGCGGAGGGGGAGGTCCCCGGCGCCGTGGAGGACGCGCATCGAATCGCCGAGCTGCTGGAGGATCTGGCGGAGGGGCGCGCGCGCGACCCCTTCTTCGTTCGCGCCGGGCTGATCGAGGCGCTGGACGACTACGTGCGCGAGCACGGCGTGCCGCACCGGAACAAGGACCTGCGCCGCTGGCTCGCCGCGCCGTCGCTGCCGCAGGGTGAGGGCGTCGAGCCGGAGGACCATCGCGCCCATGTCGAGGGCACCCGCCGGCGGGTGGCGCGCTTGCTCGGGGCGGTGCATGACGACGGCACCTACTCCGACCTGGTCACCGGGCGCACGCGCGAGACCGGCGGCGCAGACCTGGACACCGTCGCCACCAAGCTCGCGCTGGAGAGCGGCGGCTTCACGGTCGACCAGCTCGCCGCCGCGTGGGGGAGCGGCGACCGCGACGCCGTGCTGGACCACCTGTTCGCCTCGCCCGCCTATGCGGTCGATCCCGACGGCCAGACCTGGACCACGATGGATGCTTACCTCTCGGGGGAGCTGTGGGCCAAGCACGATGCGGCGATGGCCGCGGCGGCGCACGAGGGGCTGGCCGCGGAGTTCGCCGCCAAGTACCGGGCGCAGGCGAAGGCCCTGGAGGAGGCCATCGCGCCGCAGTCGCTGGAGGACGTGGACATTGCCGTCAACAGCGGCTTCGTCACGCCGGAGGTGCTGACGGCTTGGTTCACGGCGCAGGACGAGGCGTTCCGCGCGGCGCACCCCAACGCCCCTTACGCGCCGGGGCTGGTCGACGTCACCTACGACGACGGCGTCTACTCGGTGAAGCGCCGCGCTGACCAGGGCCACGGCTGGCTGCCGCCGGCGGCGGACCTGCTGGAGCGCATCTTGAACCGCTCCGGGGTGCGCAAGGACGAGAAGGACAAGGTCGACCAGCTCAATAAGGACTTCCGCGAATGGCTGCTGGCCAGCGCGTGGCGAGACCAGGTCGAGGAATCCTACAATCGCACCTACCGCGGCTACCGCGCCAAGGCGTTCAGCGACGCCCCCATCGCGATCCCGGGCTTGAACCCGGCGCTCGACGTCAACCGCTACCACTTCGCCGGGCTGCGGTGGGCCCTGGAGGCGGGGAAGGGGATCATCGCGGCTGACGTCGGCCTGGGGAAGACCGGGCGCGGGCTCATGCTCGCCCGGCTGGCCAAGGTCACCGGGCAGGCCAAGAAGCCCACCTTCGTGGTGCCGAAGTCGGTGCTGGCGAACTGGATGGCGGAGGCGGAGTTCTGGTTCCCGGGGAGCAAGGTGCTCGTCATCGGCGAGACCTACTCCCGCGACAAGCAGGGCGCCCTGGTGTCCAAGCCGGACAACGAGGAGACCCGGCGTCGCAAGTACCATGAACTGCAACAGAACGACTATGATTTCGTCTTCATTTCCCAGCCCGCGTGGAACGATCTGGATGTCGATCCCATCACCAAGGGCAAGTACGCGAACGACGACTTCTGGACGAAGCGCGGCGACAAACTGGGCAATGCTGGCGACAAGCGGCTGAAGCAGATCCGCACGGCCTATGAACAGGCCCTGGCCAAGCGCGAGTTCGCCGACCGCGAGGAGACCATCTACTTCAACCAGCTCGGCATCGACATGCTGTTGCTGGACGAGGGGCACGCCTACAAGAACCTCTACGCCGCCAGGAACCGCTTCGGCGAGAGCCCGAAGTTCCTGGGCGGCTCCGGCCTGTCCAACCGGGCGCAGGACACGAACTTCAAGACGCGCGCGGTGCGCGAGGCGAACGGCGGCAAGGGCGTGTTCATGCTCACCGCCACCCCGACGAAGAACAGCCCGCTCGAAGTCTACTCGATGCTGTCGCACATCGCGCCGGAAGCCTTCGAGCGCATGGGCATCAAGAACAGCGAGGATTTCTTGGACCGCTTCTGCGAGTTCAAGATGGACACGATCCTCACCGTCGACGGGGTGCTGGACGAGGCGGTGGTCACCGCCGGCTTCAAGAACCTGGACGAACTGCGCGAGGTCATGAAGCGGTTCATCGACCGCAAGACCGCGGAGGACGTCGGCCTGAAGCTGCCGGCGCGCCAGGACCACCAGCACCTGATCGAGATGACGCCCGAACAGGAGGCGGTCTACCAGGAGCTGCGCGAGGCCGCGGCGGAGAAGGCCAAGGGCGACGACACCGGCGACGCGCACATCTTCAGCATCATGGACAAGATGGGCAAGGCGTCCATCGACCTGGCGCTCCTGGGTCCGCAGCACAAGGGGGCGCGCTCGCCAAAGATCGAGACGGTGGCCGCGAATGTCGCAAAGCTCTCGGCCGACGGCGGGCAGGTGGTGTTCTGCGACCACGTCGACGTGCACGAGAAGATCGCCGCGGCGCTGGTGGCGGCCGGCATCCCGCGCGAGCACATCGGCATCATCAACGCCAAGGCCGCCTCCAGCTCGGCCGCCCGGCAGCGCATCGCCGACGACTTCAACGCGCGCAGGCTGAAGGTGGTGATCGGCAACACGGCCACCATGGGCGAGGGCGTCAACCTCCAGAAGGGGACGACCGACATCCACCACTGCGACCTGCCGTGGGAGCCAAGTTCGTTGCAACAACGAAACGGTCGCGGGCTCCGTCAAGGCAACCTAAAGGAGAGTGTTCGCGTTCACACATATCTGGCTAAGGGTAGCTTCGACGGCTACCGTTACCAGACCATCGCGGCCAAGAAGGACTGGCAGGACCTGTTGTGGAACGGCGGCGACCGGGTGGAGAACTTGGCGCGCGAGGGCGCGTTCTCGCGCACCGACATGCTGATCATGCTGGCCGCCAACCCGGAGGAGGCGCGCGCCCAGTACGAGGCCGACAAGAAGGCCGCCGAGGAGCGGAAGACCACCGAGGAGCGCGGTCGCGTGGTCGACATGTTCGGCAAGTTCCAGGAGATGACCAACTCCTTCAAGGAGATGAAGGCGCGCGGGGCGAAGGGCACCTCGTTCGACCGCCTGCGGCTGAAGATGGAACGCCTGCGCGAGACCCTGCGCGACAGCCGCTACTTCACCCACAAGGACCTGCTCGACATGGAGGAGGCGGCGCTGATCGAGCCCGTCACCAACTACGCGTGGACCAAGGGCAAGGCGTTCGAGATGGCCGGCGGCCCCGACGCGCCGATGAACTGGAGCGCGGAGCCGTCGAAGTGGGTGGTGGTGGGCGTGCACCGCGACAGCGGCACGGTGGTCGCGCGCCAGTACGGCTCCGCCAGCGGGCATCGCATCACCGTCGACATCGCGGCCATGAAGTCCGGCATCACGCCATTCCAGTACGACCAGGCGGAGGAGGAAAAGGCTATCGAGGAGGCGGCGAGCAAGGCGGCGGAAGGCAACGCCAACCGCGCCAAGAAGCCGGCCGATTTGCGCCACCTGCCGGCCGATCTGGTCGAGCGGCTGGAGCCGGTTCTTCAGGAACAGCTCAAGACCGCCGTCCGAAAGTACCAGGACGGGCACCATGGCCCCTACGGCATGGTGGCGAGCGACGGGACGCCGGTGGCGGTGGAGTCCTACCGGGGCCGGGACGCCATCAACTCCCACGACCTGATCCTTCCCACACCCAAGGGCCGGGAGCTGGCCATCCGGGGCTACGTCGACGCCATGCTTGGGCGCAAGATCAAGACCCGGTACCAGGAATCGCGGCGCGGGCGCGGCGGCTACGGCACGAGCAAGGCCGTGGGGATCGAGCCGGCCTACCCGGGATTCGAGTACGGCAACAGCAAGGGAAACCCGTGGGAGTCGATCATCCGGGAGCTGTTCGGCGACGAGGTGAAGGCGGAGGCGGAGAGGGATCTGCACCGGCGCGTCCTGGCCCGCATCGGCTCGGCGCTGAACTTCACCGAAGCGGTGCGGGCGGCGCTGCCGACCGTGAACGTCCCGGCCTACGGGAGCGGCAGCCTGGCGCACGGCGCGTGGCCGGCGGAGACCGTGCGGGCGCTTGCGCGCAAGGCGAAGGCGCTAGGCGTGCTGGACCGGCCGTTGAAGGATGTGACGGAGACGTCCAGGTATGACGATGGGGCCAAGGTGCATCCCGACGTCTTCAACGTCCTGGAGCGCGGGCGCCCCTACAGCGGCACGGGCGGCCACACCACCATCCGTGACTTCGCGGCCAAGATGATGCCGACGGACCAGGACGCCGCCGCGCTGCTGGAGGAGCTGAAATGAGCGTCGAGGCCCCCGGGATGGATGTGCACGCCGCGCTCCGCAACGTGCTCCAGCAGCTCCAGGCGGACCCGCAGCGGTACCGGTGGTTCGGGGTGTGGTGGTGGCCGGTCAAGGCGCTCCTGAAGCGCGCCGGCTATGGTCCCGACCAGCTCTACATGCTGGGCAGCTACCAGGACCCCGAGACGGCGGCGTTGGTTCCGTCGGAGGGGCTGGAGGCGACGCTGCGCGCCGCGTTCGAGGAGTATGGGAGCAACGCGCGCTTCGGCCGTCCGGGCGGCCGGGTCGAGGGCCCGGACGGCGAGCTGGTCACCATCTATGACGAGGACGCCGGGCTTTAGGCCCGGCGGCCGTCACCGCGGCTTGCCGGCGTCGCGGGTGCAGACGGTGAACTGCGCCTGCGCGGCCTGGGCTGGGGAAACGGTCGGGTCGAAGTACAGCAGGTCGATCTTGTTGCGGGCCCACTCGTAGGCGCCGCGCTGCCGGAACTCCTGTTCGATCTGGTACTTGGGCACGCCGCGGTCGCGGCGCTGGCCGGCGTCCAGGATCGCGTCCGCGCGCGTCCGGCACACTTCCGGCGCGTTGGCTGGCGTCAGTTCCTGCGCGCCGGCGATTCCTGCGGCCAGGGCGGCAAGCACGCCGACGGCTATAGCGATGCGCATGGTCCTCCTCCCGGGGGCAAATCGGTCGTGACGCCAGTATGGCGCCATGAGCACGCCCATCGCCATCCTGTTCTTCGCCGCGGACGAGAGCCTAGCAAAGGGCGGCCTGCCGCCCGGCGCCCGCTGGATCACCGTGCGGCCGAATGGCCCCGGCACCGAAGGCCACGCCGTGCTAATCCAGCAGCAGAGCGACGGATCGGCGCGCGTCATCGGCGGCGCGGGCGGAAAGCTCAACTACCTGCGGCTGACCGGCGTGCGGTCGGAAACGGAGTACAAGGAGGAGGCCCGGAAGAAGGCCGAAGGCCGGCGCGCCGAGAAGAAGGCGAAGCGCGAACAGGACCGCAAGGACGGCCTGCTGGCGTCGAAGACCAAGGCGCGGGACGCGATCAAGGGCCAGCTCCGCGAGCACGAAGTCAAGTTCGTCCAGACCGTGGCCACGGCGCTCGGCTGGAAGCAGGAGGACATGGCGTTCCCGGAGCACCAGGTCGCCAACCTGTCCGAAACGGCGCAGAAGAAGGCGCGGGAGCGGCACGCGCGCGAGCTGTTCCGCAAGGCGCAGGAAGCGGTGGACACCCAACGCCAGCGCCTCGTACAGGACGCCGAAGCCCGCTCGGCCGCCGGGCTCGGCGAGGTCAAGCTGACCAGCGCCGAGCCGGACGAGCTGTCCGTCCAGGACTTGGCCCCGCTCCCGGAGGCGGGCGCCGGGCTCGGCTTCCAGGCGGGTTACGGGAAGCGCGCGGAGGCGGCTGGCCTGACCCCGGATGAGCTGAAGGAGGAAGCCGCCGCGGCCAAGCCGCCGCCGAAGAATCCGCCGGCCGAAGGTCAGCCGTCGGCCGCGGAGAAGCGCAAGGTGACGGCGGAGAAGATCGCCGCGGAACTGAAGGACATCCGAGAGCCCGGCCCGAAGGTCGATCCCAAGAAGGTGCTCGACGCGCGTCAGGCGGTCGAGCTGCTGAAGGCGGAGAAGGCGCTGAAGACGGTCCAGAAGTCGGCCCGCGACCAGTTGAAGCGGGTTGACGACGCCAAGGAGGTGGTCGAGCCGAAAGCCTACGTCCTGGAGGTCGGCAACGCGCCGGTCGAGGCGGACGTCGTCAAGGACCTGGAGAACGACCTACGGACCCTGAAGACGCGCGCCTTCCTGGAGGAGGTCGGGCGCGTCGCCGGGGGAACCGAGACCCTCGGCAAGCACATCGGCGTGGGCGCCTACAACTCGATCAACAGCGTGGCGCTCGCCGCCGGCGGGGCGTCCCTGGTCGACCGCTCCGTCGTGGACGTGCTCGGAGTGGCCGGCGCCGCGCAGGTGCTGGCGCGGCGGCTGGGGACCGACCTGACCGCGGAGGAGATGGATCACCTGCGCGAGGCCATGGCGCGCTTCCACGTCGACCACTACATGGGCCTGTCCGATCAGGCGCTGCGCGAGGCGCGCGAGCTGCACGAGGTCGCGCACGAGATCGAGGTGGGGGAGGCCAAGAACGGCGCCGACTTGGTGCAGGCGCAGGAGCTGAACGCCAAGCGCCGGGAGTTCGTGGAGGCGGCGCAGCGCACCCTTGGCACCGCCCTCGGCGAGATGGAGGCGAACGCCGCGCTCGTCGTCGCCCTCGAACAGCCGACGAAGGACCAGATCACCGTCTCCCTCGGCAAGACCAGCGTGGAGGAGGCCATCCGGCAGGCCCGCGCGATTGGCCTGGACCGCGGCGACTACCAGGTGGAGAGGGTGGGGGCGTCCACCATGCTCACCGTGCACGCGGGCGGGATGAACAAGCTGGCGCAGCCGGTGGCGAAGGAGGACCTGGAGCGCACGCGCACCGCGCTGGCCATCATCAACGGCGAGCACGACGAGGACGATTGGCTGCCGGAGGGCGTCGCGCGCCGGCCGGACATGGCCATGGAGGTCAAGCCGGGCGCCGCGCCGCGGCTGGCCAAGCCCTTCCCTGCGAATCCGTCGGACATCGAGGCCGCGATCCGGGACTACATCGGCGGGCGAACGGCCGACGGCGACGCCCCCGCCGACGTGATGGCCGGCCTTCTGTCGGAAGACACCCTCCAGAAGGCGGGCGACCGCCAAGCGTTCATGGAGGCGCTGGAGCGCGTGACGCCGCTGTACGGCGCCGACGGCAAGATGGTCCGCGCCGAGTCCTACCAGTCGGCGTTCGAGGGCATGGCCGACGACTACGTGGCCAAGCTGGGCGGCGACCGCACCCCGCTCCACCGGCAGCAATTCCCGGTCGATCAGGTGGCCGTCGACGCGCTGCACCGCGCGCTGTCGGAGCACCCGGACGGCGTCGCCGCCTTCAAGCCCGTCGGCGAGCTGACGGCGCAAGACCAGCGTGCCCTGCGCGAGGCGTTCGTGCGCGAGTTCGGCAAGGCCGATCCACAAGCTGAACAGCTCCGCCAGGACCTGGAGAAGCTGGACGCGGCGGAGCCAGAGCGCGAGGTGGAGGATATGTTCGGGCGGGGTGTCAACCCGGCCTGGACCGAGTGGCAGGGGCGGCGGAACGAGCTGGCGGCGAAGGTCAACGCCGCCACCATGGACTGGGGCAAATACATCCAGACGATGGGTGGCCCGGCGAACGCCTACGCGGCGATGCAGGACGTGGTGAAGTCGAAGCTCATGCGCGCCTTCGCCGACCACCACAACCGCCTGCGCACCGACGGGCCGCTGAAGATCGGGCGCACCGTCATCGCGAACGACCTCTCGCACCTGGACGCGCTCGACGCCGACGCGCGGGATCGGCGCTTGGCGCAGCACCGCGACCTGGTGGACGGCCTGCGCAACCGCGTGGCAGGGCGCTACGCCTCCGGCGCCGTCTCCGACAAGATCGCCGCGGCGCGCGCCGCCCAGGAGGCCGCTGCCCAGGCGCAGATGGGATTGTTCGGAGCATCCGAGGAGCCGCCGGCCGGGGACGGCGAGGCAGCCGCGCCGGAGCGCCCGCTGGATCTGGGAGAGCGCTACACGCTGGGCCACGCCGCGGAACGGCAGGTGGCCGGGATGATGCCGGTGGTCGGGCGCAACTTCCGCGCCGGGCAGCCTGTGCAGCTCTGGCAGCCGACAATGTCGGGCCGGTTCGTCGGCCGCCAGCGGGCGGTCAAGCTGATCGAGCACAATCGGCGCGTGGCGCTGGCGCAGGGCGTCGGCTCCGGCAAGACGTCGATGATGCTGGCCGGCTTCACCCACCTGCACGCCAAGGGCAAAGCGCGCCGCGGCCTGTTCGTGGTGCCCAGCATCGTCCAGGGGCAGTTCCACGGCGAGGCTCTGACGCTCCTCCAGCCGGGCAAGTACTCCTGGCACTGCGACACCGGCGCGAGCCGGGAGGAGCGGATCGCGGCGTACAAGGACCCCAGCATCCACTTCAGCGTCGTCACCCACCAGGCGTTCCGCGACGACCTGCTGCACATGGCGGCGCAGCACGAGGGCAGCACGCCGAACGCGGTGGCGGAGAAGCTGGACGGCATGACGCCGGCGGAGCGCAAGCGGTACATGCGCGGCGTGCTCGACGCGGAGGGCATCGACCACGACTACCTGGCCATTGACGAGGGGCACAACCTCCTCAACCGGGCCGGCAAGCAGAACTCGCGGATGGCCAACGTCATCGACGCGGTCAGCCACAACATGGGGACCTACGTCAACGCCACCGCCGATCCGGTGAAGAACGACCCGTCGGAAGCCTTCGACGTCCTGGCGAAGATGGACCCCGACCGCTACCACGACCGCGACGCCTTCATGCGCAAGTACGGGGTGAACACCGCCGCGAGCAAGGACGCGCTCCGGCGCGAGATGGCGCGGCACTTCTACCCCGGCCGGATCGAGTCCGGCGTGCAGGCGACGAAGACGGAGGTCCCGGTCCAGCTCTCCGACGGGCAGCGCGACCATCTGAAGAGGCTCGATGACGCCGTGGCCCGCGCCCGCATGGCGCGGATGAAGGGCGACGTCGACGTAGAGGCGGTGAAGACTCTGTCGCCCTCCAGCTTCGAGGGTGTGCCGGAGGCCCAGCACCAGGAACTGGCCCGCCACCTCCAGGCCAACGTCGGGATCATCCACGGCACCGCGGTCCAGCACGCCATCAACGGCGAGGCGAAGACGGAGGTCCTGGCGAAGCTGGCCGGCGAGCGCCGCGGCCGGCCCGGTGTGGTCTTCGTCAACCGGCTGGACCGGGTGGACGAGATCGCCGACCGCCTGCGGAAGGACGGGCACCGCGTCGTCACGCTCACCGGCGGCGACACGTCGAGCGACAAGGACCGGAAGAAGCGCGAGTACCAGCGGGGGGACCACGACATCATCGTGTGCTCGAACGCCGGCGCCGTCGGTGCCAACCTCCAGCGCGGCAAGTGGCTCGCCCAGTACGACACGCCGATGACGGCGATGGTGCACGCGCAACGCAATGGCCGCATCGACCGCATCGGGCAGACGGAAGACGTCGAGCTGCTGGACCTGGTGGCGGACCACCCCGCGGAGCGCCGCGCCCGCAAGCGCTTGGCCGACAAGTACGAGCTGCGCGACATCATGACGTCGCCGCTCGAAGGGCTCGATGACCGGGGGATTGCCGGCTACCTTCACCGTGTGAAGGCCGGCCAGATGGACGCGGCGCAGCCGCACTTCCTGCCGGCCGCGCCGCATGAGGTCCCGGATGGTCTGGCGGAGCCGGAAGCGCAGGCCGCCTTGTTCTAGGCGTTGGCGAACCAGGGACTGCGCGCAAAGGCATCCGCAATCACGTCCCAGGTTCGCCGAACTGGTTCCAGGCTGAGAGCTTCGGGTAGAGCGGTCTCCCAGATTTCCACGGCCGGCGGCTCGCCCAACGGCAGCACCACCACGTTGCGGTCCAGCAATTCGCTAAAGTCGGGGAGCATGGCCACACCGCTTCCAGTAATCAGCGCACGGTGCAGCGCGGAGCTGGTGCTGGCGGTGAAGACGCGCGCGCTGCCCAAGGCGAGTTCGTTCCAGCGTTGAAAGGTGGGCAGGCTGGTGTAGGACGCGTGCTGGATCAGCGGGAAGCGCGCCAGATCCTCGAAGCTTGAAGGCATTCCGTTGGCTTCGAGGAAGGCGCGAGAGGCCACTGGTCGAAACCGCATGATCCCAAGCTTCCGTGCTTTGTACTCCGCCGGCCGCGGCACGGTGCCGCCGATGGGAACATGGGTGATTTCGATGTCAGCACGACTGTTCGGCGCCAGAATGTCCAGCGGTGGCAGTGATCCGGGTGGGATTAGCGGCAGGGGCGAAGGGGCTCCGCGCAACCCTGCCGCCTGCGGAGCTATGAGGTAGCTGGCGATTCCTTCCGGTGCGGAAATGGATACGGGAGATTTGGCTGTCGATAGGCCAACCAGCACGCGCTCGAAGTTCGCCGTGGCGGACGCAATGGCCTCGGCAGCTTCAACCAAGCTCCGGCCCGCTGCGGTCAGCTCGACACCAGACGATTTACGTATCACCAGTGGCACGCCAGCGTCGGCTTCAAGCTCCGCGATCCTGCGTATCAACGTATGCCGACCAAGGCCGACCATCGTGGCTGCCCGCGATATGGACCCGTCGTTGGCAATCGCAAGCAGAATGCGCACCAGGGTTATGTCTGGCTGGATCATTGGCGTTACACCCCCTGTTGTACCGACGATACTACCTTAGTATGTCGTGACGGCATATCCCCATGCACACACTCATTCGCATTTGGAGGGGATTATGCCGGACGGCGGGCGTGTCGAGGAACTGACCAGCGCAACCGTTGATCTTGCCTCGGCGACGCAGAGCCGCGCGGACGATATCCGGGTGACCATCGCCAGCGGCTTTGACGATCTGGTCCGCTGCATGGTGATCCGCGGCGTCGTGTGGCTTGGTGAGGACGAGGCGAAGGATCGCACCGACTACGCCAGCCTGTTCGACCCCAACGACCACTCGTGCACCCACCTGCTGGTGTGGGTAGGTGACGAGCCGGCCGGGACGATGCGCCTCCGCTGGAACCACGGCTTCGTGCGCTTCGAGCGTCTGGCCGTCCGCACGCGCTTCCGCTCCTTTCGCCTGTTCCGCCGTCTGGCGCGGTTCGCCTTCGATCTGGCCGCCGCCAAGGGGTTCACCCATGCGAATGCGCTGGCTCGCCTGGGAACGGAGAAAGCGTGGAAGCTGGTGGGCGCCGAAATCGTCGGCCCGGAGCTGGAGTTTCACGGCGAGAGAGCCTTTCCCATGGTCGCGACCCTGACAGGGCGAACCTGCACTGCCCTTGCTGCCGGGTTGGCTGCGGCGGGAAACATGGACTTCGAGGAGGCGATTGGTCTGCCTGACGCCAAGCTGATGGAGATCGCATGAGCATCGCCGAACTGATGTCCGCAACCCCCCTCACCAAGCAGCGCCGGGCGCTCTCTCTCTCCCGCGGCCGGACGTCGGTGTACGTCGAGGCGTTCGTGTGGGAGTCCTTCGACGCGATGTGCACCGACTTGACCATGCCTGCCCGGATCGTCGCCGACATGATCGACATGAACCGGGACCAGAGCGTCGACTTCACCAGCGCCTTCCGCGTCGCGGTGCTGGCCTACTGGCGCAGCTCCGCAGAGCGGCGCCGCTGGGTTCCGGCGACACACCTGCACGCCGCCATGGTGGCCATCGGAGGCACTCCGCCGGCAGCACCCGCGCCATAGGGGCAAGGCCGGTCTCACGGCGCCAAGGGAGTGGCGTTGATCATGGTCACCGCGGCATAGCCGGTGCCGACGAGCGCGGTGACCAGGATCGCGGTGCGCAGCGCGCCGGCGAAGCGGCGCACCGCCTGTTCGACCAGGAACCACGTCGCGATCCCGACGAAGAAGGCGGTGCGCGGGTCGAGCGTGTCCACCTTCCCGGCGGCGGCGGCGATGAAGCTGCTGGTGGCCTGCACGAGCTGCGTGCCGGCGGCGATGACGGCGGTCGCGTCCATGGGCGATCCCTCCTCAGACGAACAGGTCGATGTAGCGGCCCAGGCCGAGCGTCGGCCGCGGACGGGCGGTGACCGGGTTCGGCGCCTCGATGGCGGCCAGGTCCTCGGCGGCGCGGCGCGAACCGCGGTTGATGGTGATCCCGAGCACGGCGCTGAAGCTGCCGTCCTGGCCGCGCTCCATGCCCAGCATCAGGCCGGCGCGGCGGTTCGGGGTGGTGATGGTGGCGACAGTCGCCATGGTTCGGTTCCTCCTGATCTTTCAACCAGGATGCGCAGTTTCTGCACACTTGTAAATAGGAAAAATCCTATTCCCATTGGGAATATCCTATTTACTGGTGCAGAAACTGCGCATAGGATGGTTGGAACGAACCATGAGGAGCCCGATGACCAGGGAGGAGCTAATCACCAAGCGCAAGCGGATGCGCCTCACTCAAGCGGAGCTGGCGACAGCCCTCGGGATGGGGCGCCGCCGCATCGTCCAGTTCGAGGCGCGCGACCCTGCGCGGCGCGCGCCGATCCCGCGCGTGGTGGAACTGGCCATCGCCGAGCTGGAACGCCAGCACGCCGGTCGTGACGCCAGGGTGGAGCCATGAGCAAGCGCCAACCCCAGCACATCGAGGCCGCGAAGCGGCGTCTCGTGCATCTGGCCGGTCTCGCCGAGAAGACGGCCGAGACGGAACGGCGCATCCTCGCCGCAGCGGAGGAGCGCTTGGCGGCCGTGTGCGCCGACCTGGACAAGCTGCGCCCGCGCGCACTGACCGACCAGGATGCCGGCGAACAGTACCAGGCGCTCACCCTGGAGCGCGGCCAGCTCGAAACCGTCATCGCGCGGGCTCGGGAGGTCCTGGGATCGTGAAGTGCCCGCATTGCCAAGCCAACCTCGCGCACGTCAACGGGAAGGGCGAGCCCATGGTGCGGAACCATGGACTCGTGTTCCAGGCGAACGGCGGTGTCGCGTTGGTCTGCCCGAAGTGCAAGGGCGACGTCGACATGTCGCGCGACTTGGCGAAGGCGCTCCAGTCCCGCATGATCCTCGTGTTCAAGTAGCCCGGCCGGTCTACTTCCGAGCTAACTAACCTACCTAGCCTAGGTAGATTTTATCTCCGACCGCGAATCGGCTATCGCCGCCAGCAAGTCGTGACGGAACCCTTTGGCTTCACCAAGGGCCTCCGGTCACCCGGAACCATAGGCCGCCCAACGTGCCCCAGCCGGGGCGCGGGGCGGCTTCTTTTTTGGGACCTGAAATGCTGGACGTTGCGGACACCCAGTATCTGAGCATCCCCGACCTGCTGAAGGCCACGCCTTCGGAGGAGGGCGGGCGGCGCTTCATCTACCTGGAAGCGTCCAACGAGGCGCTGGACCAGCAGGGCGAGGTCGTGCTGGCCAAGGCGCTGGCCGAATCCGCCGGCTACTACCTGCGCTACGGCAACCTGGACCTGGACCACCTCACCCAGCTCGGGCCGAAGGCCGGCATCCCCGACTATCCGCTCTACGAGATCGGCCGGCCGGCAGACGTCCGAATTGACGGCCCGCGCACCTTCGTCAAGGGCGAAATCTACCAGGGTGCCGGCGCGGTGGCGGAGAAGGCGAACCAGTTCTGGGAAAGCCTGACCGCAGTGAAGCCGCCGCAGCGCTGGTATCCGTCGGTCGGCGGCTCCGTGCTGGAGAAGGCGCAGGACCTGGGCCGCACCGTCATCCGCAAGGTCCGCTGGACCAACATCGGCTTCTCGAAGACGCCGGTGAACCAAACCGTCCCGACCGTCGCCACCATCCCCTTCGGCCCGCTGGCCAAGTGCTGGGGCGTGGCCGGACTGGACCTGACCAAGGCTCTGGAGGCCGGCTACGGCACGGACGCCGCGACGCTCACCGGCGGCGCGGCCCTGCGCGGGCAAAGCCTCGACCGTCAGGTGCACAGCTACTGGGACTTCCGGGACCGACTCGCTGGGGACGTGCTCAAGGCGCGCGTCCATCCCACCAGCGAGCGGCTGATCGACCACGCCACCACGCACTACGGCCTGGATCGGGCCGAAGCCGCCGAGTGGACGGAACGCTTCCTGGCCGACCTGAAAAGCGGTCTGAACAAGAGGACGGAGTGATGAAGGAGAACAACCAGTTCAAGGCGCTCTTGGACGAGCTGGAGACCATGTCGAAGGCCCATCCCAACGACGGCGCCGACGACAAGCGCATCGAGGCCGCAGCCGGCGAGAACGGCGGTGGCGAGAATGGTGGCGGCGAGGGCGGCGAGAACGGCCAGGGCAAGGACGGCAAGGAGACCGAGGAGCCGTTCGGCAAGTCCTTCAAGGTCATGGTCGACGGCAAGGAGGTCGAAGCCTTCGACGGGACCGAGATGATGAAGTCCCTGTGGACCCGCAATCAGGCGCTGGAGACCAGCGTCGCCACCCTGACCGAACAGAACCAGGACCTGGGCGATGCCCTGACGAAGTCGCTGGAGCTGGTCAAGGGCCTGCACGGCACGGTCAACAGCCAGGGCGACATGCTGAAGTCGATGCGCGCCGACCTGGACGCGCTGCGCAACCAGGGCACCGGCCGCAAGACCACGGTCTCCGTCCTCGACAAGCCCGCCCCCACCACCATGGCCAAGGCGTTCGACGGCATCGCCCCGCGCGAGCTGCTGTCGAAGGCGCTCACCGCGCAGCGCGAGGGCCGCATGACCGCCTCGCAGGTCGCCCGCGTGGAGGCGCACGTCAACCGCGGCGAGGCCCCGCCGAAGGCGCTGCTCGACCTGGCCCTGGGCAACGGCTGATCCCGACACCCGAAAACTTAAAGTAGAAGGCAAGACAGACCATGTTGGACCCCAATCTGTTTGCGGACGGCGCCTCCAGCGGCGAGATGCAGGGCGACGCCGTAGCCGCTCTGGCCAAGGCGCTGGAGGCCGGCTACGGCACCGACGTCTCCCAGCTCACCGGCGGCGCGGCCCTGCGCGTCCAGAGCCTCGACACCACCATGCAGGCGGTGATCCAGGAGAACGAGGACTTCAAGCTGTTCAACCGCCTCGCCAAGCCCAAGGCCGGCGCGACGGTGGACGAGTGGACCGAGCAGAACGGCATCGGCGGCTTCCTGGGCGGCAGCACGAACACCGAGACCGGCACCATCGAGGAGTCGACGGGCAGCTACGCCCGCCGGGTCGGCATGGTGAAGTTCCTGATGACCAAGCGTCAGGTCTCGCTCGTCCAGACGCTCCAGAACACCCTCGCCGATTCCGAGGCCACCGAGTACAACAACGGCGCCCTGGAGCTGCTGTCGAACGCCGAGTACCTGTGCTTCGAGGGCGACGACACGGTGGTTCCGACCGAGTTCTCCGGCATCTTCGCCCAGATGGTGCAGGGCGTGGCGGACGGCCACGTCGACGGCGGCAACATCATCGACCACGAGGCCACGTCGCTCGACTCCATCGTGCCGATCAACAAGGCGGCGGCGCAGATCCGCAAGTTCGGCAACTTCGGCCGGCTGACCGACATCTACTTCAGCCCGCTCGTGCAGGCGGACCTGGACAACAGCCTCGATCCGGCCTTCCGCGTCGCGCTGAACAACGCGCCGAACTCGATCATGCTGGGCACCCCGGTCGTGGGCATCCGCGCCACCGGTGGCAACATCGGCACGACCGAGGACATCTTCATCCGTGACGAGGAGCTTCAGACGCCGTTCGAGCTGCGCTACCCGACTTACGCGGCGAAGCAGGTCGGGCTCAAGCCGGCGGCGGTGGCCGGCGTCGCCGCCGCCGACGCGCAATCGAAGTTCAAGGCCGGCCACGCGGGCAACTACTACTACCTGGTGACCGGCGTGAACGCCAAGGGCCAGTCCACGGGCCTGATCTCCGCCCAGGTGGCGGTCGGCGCCGGCGACAAGGTGACGCTCAGCATCACGAAGTCGGCGGCCGGCGAGGAGACCGGGTACGTCATCTACCGCAGCCGCAAGAACGGCACCAACGCGGTGGACGATTTCCGCGAGATGGTGCGCATCGGCCGCACCGGCAACACCACCACCTACGTGGACTACAACCGGGACATCCCCGGCACCACCAAGGCGTACCTGCTGGACATGCGCGCGGGGCAGACGGCCATCAACTGGCGCCAGCTCCTGCCGATGATGAAGTTCCAGCTCTTCCCGAACAACCAGCCGGTGATCCCGTGGGCCCAGCTCCTGTTCGGCTACCTGCGCATCACCAAGCGCCGGCACATGGCGGTGATCAAGAACATCCTGCCGAACGGCGCCATCTGGCGGCCCTTCAACTGATCGTGACGGGCGGGGCGGCTCGTGCCGCCCCTCCTGATCGTCCCCTGCTTCAACTAGTGAGAGGAGGAGCCGCCATGGCTCGCATCATCTGCGACCTGCCCAACGCGTCCGAGGAAATCAGCGGCATCAAGTTCCGCGAGGACCGCGGGCAGATGGTCAGCGAGGAGGTCTCCGACGAGACCGCGGAACGCTTCGGCCGCATTCCCGGCTACAAGGTCATCGCCTCGAAGCCCAAGGAGCCGAAGGGGCCCGCCCCCAAGGCGGGCCCGGTCAAGGACGAAACCGCGAAGACCGAACCGCCGCCGTCCGGCGACGGCAAGGACGAGGAGAAGACCGAGGACAAGGGCGACGGGCAGACCGCCTAAGCGGCCCCGCAAGGCGCGAGCTGCAAAGGCCCCGGGCACCCCCGGGGCCTTTGTCGTGATGCCACGATGACGATGCACACCGGAGGGCCGCCATGAGCCTGTTCACCAAAGACACCGCCGTTCCCGACCTGCGCAATGACCGCCTCATGCGGCTCGGAAAGGGGATGCGCCCCGACGCCGCGGTCAGCGACGACTACCTATGGGGAAAGCTCCTCGCCGCGGAGAAGCTGATCGAGCGCCAGCTTCGCGTCTTCCTGACGCCGCGCGAGATCGTGCCGCTCGGTGCGTCCTGGGTCACCGTCCCGGCGGGCACGCCCCAGGCGGAGATCGACGCCTTGACCGCCTCTGGTAAGGAGGTCTTCACGGACGGAACGGAGGTGCTGGAGGAACCCGGCTACGACTACGACCCGGACCTGTGGCGGGGCAACACCTGGGGGCTGATCGAGCTGCGCCAGAAGCCCATCATCAAGGTCCACTCGATCACCTTCGCCTACCCCTCTCCCAGTTCCAAGTTGTTCTCGATCCCGACCGAGTGGATTCGGCCCGACAAGAAGTACGGGCGCATCAGCCTCGTTCCGGTGCAGGGCGCCGTCACGCTGCCGATGAACACCTACCTGCTCTCGACGCTGGGTGGCGGGCGCCTAGTGCCGCTCATGCTCCAGGTGCGCTACTCGGCTGGTCTGACCAACGTAGAGGTCGAGCACCCGGACATCGCCGACGTCATCAAAAAGGCCGCCGTGCTCTCCGTGGTCGATGACAAGTACCTGCCGCAGTCCGCCAGCGCGTCGGTGGACGGGCTGTCGCAGTCGCTGAGCTGGGACGCGGAGAAGTACCGGGACGCCATTGACAAGAAGGTGGCGACGATCCGCGACTCCCTCCAGGGCATCCGCGTCATGGTGATGTGATGGAACTGGACGCCGGGTGGTTCAACGAGCTGCTGGGGGAAATGGGGCAGGCGGTTGCTTGGCGCCGCGCCGCGCTGTGCCCGTGTCGCGACCCCTACTCGGGCGCGGCACAGCAGGGATGCCCGCACTGCGCCGGTCTCGGCTGGCTCTGGGCGGAGCCGGTTTCCGCCTGGACCGGGCTCGCCTCAATGCGCGTGGTCAAGGAGTGGGCCGCTTTCGGCCTCTGGGCGAGTGGCGACGTCGTGCTGTCGGTGCCATCCGACTCCCCGCTGTACTCGGCAGGCGAGAACGACCGGGTGGTGATGGAGAACAGCTCCGAGCCGTTCAGCATCCACCTGACGCGCGAGGGAGACGAACGGGTCCGCTTCCCGATGGTGCAGGTCGACCGGGTGTTCTGGATCAACCCCGGCAGCGGCGAGCTGGTCGAGGGCGGTGTTCCGACCGTCGGCGCCGACGGTGTCCCGACCTGGTCGGACCCGGCCGCCGCGCCGGACCCGGGCATCCAGTACAGCATCACCGGGCGCAAGCGCCCCGAGTACTTCATGTTCAAGGAGCTGCCGCAGGACCGCGCGCACTTCGCCGGGGCGCCCCTACCGCGCCGGATGGTGCTACGCCGCTTCGACCTGTTCGGCAGCCAGTCAGCTACCTAGGCTAGGTAGGCTAGGAGGAAGCATGCCGCCCGTCACCTTCCGCATCGGCGTGGAGGTTGCCCACCTGATCCCGGAGAACTCGCCGCTCACCGGCGGGCTGTTCCCCACGCTGTCGCACGCGGTCGCGGCCATCTCCGCGGCGGCGCACCGGCAATGGGTGCAGTACGCCAGCGGCATGGCGCTGCCCGACGGCAAGGTCATCAACCCGCGCACAGGCGAGTACGCCCGTTCCATCCAGCTCCGGCAGCTCGGCGACTTCAGCGCGGAGGTCTACACCAACCTCGCCTACGCGGCCGGGATCGAGCACGGGATGCCGGCGCGCGATCTGAAGCGCATGCTGGACTACTCGCTGAAGGTCCGGCTGACGAAGGACGGGCGCCGCTACCTGATCATCCCGTTCCGCTGGAACAACCCGAACTCCGTCCTCGGCAACAACATGCCGCAGGAGGTGCACGATTGGTGGCACGGGCCCGGCCGCACGCCGTCGGCGATCACCGGCGTGCACCGGAGGCTGTCAGGGACCGGGGCCTATGACATCAAGACGCGCCAGCAGATCACCGTGCCGGCGCGCACCTACTCCTGGGGGTCCAGGATGGGCAAGAGCGACTTAGCGGAGCTGGGCGTCACCGGCCCACTCGCGAAGCGCATGGAGGGCATGGTCAACTTCCGCAAGCCGAACGCCAGGGGCGGCGCGGCGCACAGCAAGTTCATGACCTTCCGCGTCATGATCGAGGGCTCGCCTGGCTGGAAGGCGCCGGCGGTCGAAGGGAAGTGGCCGGCGCGCACGGTGGCGCAGCAGCTCCAGCCGGTCGCGGAACAGGCGTTCGGCAAGGCCATCGAGGAGGACGTGAAGCGCCTCCTCGGCGGATAGCTCTAAGAGCGTTGTCAACCTTCCACAAACATCAGCAAAGGTCGTGACGGCACCATGCCGGCATGATCACGCTGCTTCAGCCCCTCCCTTCTGGAAACGCCGTCCGCGTCTTCCTCACCCCGCCTCCGGGCGCAGTGTACTGGCGCTTGCTGCGCCGTACGGCCGACGCCTTCGCCGGGCCGGACGACCCCGGCGCCGTGCTGGTGGCCGGGCAGCCGGAATCGACGGACAACGTGCTGCTGGACGACAAGGCGCTGGTCAACGGCGTGGCCTACTTCTACCGCGCCTACGCCTGGAACGGCGTCTCCTGGTCGGTCTCGGCGAGCGCGAGCGTCGCGCCAGCCGCCACCTACCAGGGCGACGACATCGACCCGCTGAGCATCGTGCGCGACCGCTTGGCCGCGGGGCTGGCGGTGGAGGTCAAGCGCGGCGCCCTGAAGCCGCAGTCCGGGGCGATCCCCGTCCTCACCGCCCCGTTCGCGGCGAAGGACAAGGTGACGTTCCCGGTGGTCTCCGTGCACCTGGAGGACGACAGCCCCTCACAGCGAGCCATCGGCGAGCTGCTGTTCCCGGACGAGCACGAGGACGAGGGCGGCTGGACGGAAACGGAGGGCTGGCTGGCGCGGACCACGCTCAACATCGTGGCCGTCTCGCTGAACCCGGACGAGCGCATTGCGCTGCGCCGCGCCCTGAAGCGCATCATCCAGGCGAACCTCCCTGTTTTCGATGCGCACGGGCTCCAGCAGGTCGAGTTCACGCAAAAAGACACCGAAGATTTCGAGTCGCAGAACGCGCCGCTCTACATGGTGCACGGCTCGTTCGTCTGCATCAGCTCGTCCTACGTCAGCAACAGCGTCGGGGAAATCGCCGACGTTGACGCGACGCTTTCTCTGTACGGCATGGAGCCCTTCAGCAATGGCTAAGACCGACACCACCACCACGGACGCCGCGGCTCCGGCCCAGGCGTCCGAGTTCCCCGTCACGCTGGACGAGGTCTGCACCCGCCTGTCGGCGGGAGACAAGCGCGTCGAGCTGATCGCGGCCTTCCACCACGACGAGACCGCCGCCGGCCGTCTCCGCGACCTGGAGAGCCTGTACCTGTCCCGCTTCGCCGCCTTCGCGGCGCGCCCCGTGTAAGGAGGTAAGCCGCAATGGCATCCCGTCTGTTCTTCAACGGCCGGCTGTGGACGACGCCGGCCACCATGAGCGTCATCGACGATTCCGCGATGGCGCCGAAGGGGCTCACCGTCGGCAACCTCGTCGCCTACATCGGCAAGGCCGCCGGCGGCCGGCCCAACGCCATCCTCAAGTTCGGCTCGCCGGCCGAAGCCGTCGCCGTGCTGAAGTCCGGCGAGCTGCTGGCCGCCGTGGTGAAGGCGTTCGACCCGTCGCCGGAGACCAACGCCCCGTCGACCGTCATCGCGATCCGCGTCGGCCAAGCCACGCAGGCGGCCCTCACGCTCAAGGACGCTGGCAACGCCGCCGTCATCAACCTCGTCTCCGACGACTACGGCCTGGGCGCCAACCAGATCAAGGTCAAGGTCGAGAGCGGCAGCGTCAAGGGCAAGAAGCTCTCCACCATGGTGGGCAACGGCTACTTCAGCCAGGACAACATCGCCCGCGATGCGTTCACCGTCCGCTACACCGGCGCCGGCGCCGCGGCGTCGATTACCGTGACCACCGCGGCGGTCACCCTGTCGGTGGACGGCACCGACACGGCGCTGGACCTGACCAGCTTCCCGACGGTCGGCGAGCTGGTCGACCGCATCAATGCGGTGGCGGGCTTCACCGCTTCGGCGGTGGTGGGCAGCGAGGAGGCGCCGTCGCTGGCCGGCCTCGACTTCGTCACCGCGCAGGACGTCAAGGCGGCGGCCTTCACCGTCACCGCCAACCTCCAGGCCATCGTGGACTGGCTGAACGGCGTCGGCGAGGGCTACGTCAGCGCCACGCGCGCCACCGGCGCCGGCAGTCTGCCGGCCAACATCGACTGGACCTACCTGTCCGGCGCGGTCGATCCCACCCCGACCGTCGGCGACTGGACGGACGCCTTCACGACGCTCCAGAAGGCCGACGTCCAGTGGGTGGTGCCGCTCACCAGCAACGCGGCGATGCACGCCGCGGCCGACGCGCACTGCGCCTACATGAGCAACATCGCGCGGCAGGAGCGGCGCTGCCTCGTCGGCGCTGCCACCGGCACCGGCATCGCCGGTGCGCCGGCGCTGGCCAAGGCGCTCAACAGCGACCGCACGTCGCTGGTGGTGCAGGGCTATTACGACTACGACGCCAAGGGCAAGCTGGTGCTGCTGCCGCCCTACATGACGGCCGCCGTCATCGCCGCGGCGTTCGCCGGCTCCAACCCGGGCACGCCGCTGACGAACAAGGCGCTGAAGCTGCGGGGCCTGGAGTTCAACCCGCGCAACCCGACGGACACCGACGACCTGATCATGGCCGGCGTGCTGTGCCTGGAGGAGACGCCGCAGGGCTTCAAGGTGGTCCGCTCGATCTCGACGTGGCTGATCAACGACAACTACAACCGCGTCGAGGTCAGCACCGGCGTCGCCGCCGACTTCGTGGTGCGCAACGTCCGCCAGGCGCTCGACATCCTGCGCGGCCAGAAGGGCACGCCGCGCGTGCTGGCCCGCGCGGTCAGCATCGCCGAGACGACGTTGCGCGAGCTGGCGCGGCCGGAGCCGCAGGGCCCCGGCGTCATCGTCGGCGACGCCAAGTCCCCGGCCTACCGGAACATCACGGCCACCCTGGAGGGCGACGTCCTGCGCGTCGACTACGAGTGCAGCCCGGTCATTCCGGTGAACTTCATCCCCAACTCCGTCTACCTCGTGCCGTACTCCGGCTCGGCGAGCGCGTAAGGAGCTGAACCGTGCGCACCAACATCAAGACGCATAGCGGCAACCGCATTGTCGTTGAGTTCGACGGCAAGGAGGTGGGACTGGTCCAGTCCGTCCGCATGAACGACAACTACGGCCTGGAGGACGCCAGCGGCATCGGCGACATCCATGTGCAGGAGCACGTCCCGACCAAGGCCGTCCACAGCATCTCCGTCAGCACCATGGTTCTGATGAAGAAGAACCTGCGCGACGTCGGTATCGCGCCCCAGAACGGCGACGACGTGCTGGCCGGTCTGGTCTTCGACATCTGCACCTACAGCAAGGACACCGGCGAGCTGCTGCGCAAGTACGTCTCGTGCTCCTACGATAGCGGCGACGTGGACGTGTCGGCGCACCGGATTACGATGGCGAGCGCCCAGTTCAAGGCCCTCGATGTCGTCGGGACGCTGATCTGATGATGGACCGGACGCATTCGGTCACCGTGGACGGCGTCGGAACCTTCGTGTTCCGGCGCCGCGCCATGCGCGACCAGATCCGCATCGAGGCTGACGCTGTGCGCATCCTCGGCGGTCCCATTGAGGACGACGGCTTGCGGTCGTGGGCGCTGGCCATGGCGACGCTCGCGGCGCTCACGGTGAGCGCGCCGGACGGCTGGGACCTGGACACCATCGACCCCCTGGACGAAGGCGCGACGGCCAAGGTCCTGATGGTCTACGGGAGGCTCCGCGAAACGGAGGAGAAGTTTCGGAAAGGAACTGGAGCGTAATGCCCGCGCGTGGGGGCTGACGCTTTCCGAGACCGTAGAGTTCGCGTTCCGTCGCCGTTACGGCCTGCCACCGACGGACCCCCGCTTCCTCAACGCCACCACCGACGAAATCCTGCTTGACTACTGGGCGCACCGATTCTGGGACGATCCGAAGCTCCGCGAGGAGGAGCACAACCCGGACTTCGAGGCGGACTTGGCGCGCATGGAGGAGGAAGCGGCGGCGGACGAGGAAGACGGCTGGGAGACCGTGGTGCAGGACACCTTCGAGGGCTAGTGCATGAGCGTTCGTATCCCGATCACCGCCGACGCGTCCTCGGTGGCCAACGCCTTCGAGCAAATCCGCACGGCCATCCGGCGCGCCGGCCAGGAGGGCAAGGCGTTCAAGGACCTGGACCTGTCCCACCCGGAGCTGAAGGGCGTCTCCGACGACCTCCAGCGGATGCAGAAGAACTACGAGGACCTTCTGAAGATCGGCCGCGGCGCGACGGCGGCGGCGGTGCGCGGGATTGGGGCGCAGGACTGGGGCGGCTGGTACGATCAGCACGTTCGCGCGTTCCCGGACGAGAACGAACGAAAGCGCCACACGAGCCAAGCTGGCCGCTACATCCTCAACGGGACCCGCTACGCTCCGCCGGCGCCGGGCGGCGGCACGCCCGGCGGTGGCGGCGGTGGGGCTGGTGGAAGCGGACCTGGTGGTGGTTCGGGCGGCAGCTCGGACGGCTCTGGTGGCATCAAGGAAGAAGCCAAGGAGCTTCTATCCTTCGGTAAGCGCGCTATCCCTTGGATGATCGGCTTGGCCGGCGTTCAGAAGGTTGGTTCGATGCTGGCCACCGGCATCGGGCAGGCGCAGGACGAGGCGGTGGGCGTCGACGCCTACCAGCGCCACCTGCGGGACGCCGGGACGGACTTCGACACGCTGCGCAAGGCTGTACGGGCCACCACCGACGGGCTCCAGCTCACCTACGCGGAATCGCTGCGCCTGTCGGAATCGTGGGTCAATCTGACCAACGAGACCAACCACCTGCGGGCTCAAGACCAAGTGCGGTTCGCCGCCGGCTTCGCCCGCGGCTACGGCCTTGACCCGGCAGCGATGACGAACGGCCTCGGCAAGGCCGCTTTCCTCGGCGAGGACCCCAAGCGGTTCGCGCTGATGATCGGCGAGGCGGTGCGCGAAGGCGGCATGACGGGACAGGTCCTGGAGACCATGCAGGCCGTGTTGCGCTTCTCGGAGGCGAACGCCCGGCAGAACGTCCACCGCACCGGCGCGGAGGGCTTCGCCGCGATGTACTCCGGCCTAAACGCCCTCGGCTTCGCTGGTCTGAAGGGTGCGGGCGCGGAGCACCTGATCAACCAGATCAACCAGGCAGTGACGCAGGGCGGCGCCGGCGGCGAGGCGTCCCAGCACCTTACCTACCGGGCCCTGGCGCGCCGCGGAATCATCGACCCGTACCAGATCGAATACCTGCTGGCCGGCGGCATGTTCGAGTCGCCGCGGCAGGCGTTCGGGCCGGGCAACGACGGTGCGACCAACTTCGAGATCATGCGGGAGGAAATCAACCGCATGTACGACGGGATGCCGGAGTACCAGAAGCTCCATGCCCTGTCGCGCCACTTCGGCATCAACATCCGGCAGGCGGAGGCGCTGAGCAAGTTCCACTACGGCGACATGAGCAAGGCCAGCAACTGGCTCGGCTCCATGGGACTGAACATGGCCAACGTCAACCCGACGTCGCTCGCCGACATCGCCAGCATCATGGGCGCGGACGGCAACGAGCTGGAGGGCTGGCGGAAGAAGCTGCTGGACCGAAAGGAGCTGAGCGGCGGCGAGCGCTCGATCATCGAGAGCGAACAGGGCGAAAGCCTGAAGCAGGAGCTGGTGCGCGCGATGGCACGGATCGGCATGGAGAAGACCGAGGGTACGCGCGTCACCGAGTCCCTGGCCGACCTGTCCAACGAGCTGACGAAGATCGGTTCCGCCCTGATCCCGGCCACCAACAACATCCGCGACCTGGTGGCGGACATCGCCAAGGGCGTGAACCACTTCGCCGGCCCGCTCGGCGATGCCATGCGTGCGATCCTGGAAGGCGACAAGGCGGCCACCCGCCGGATTGACGAGAAGCTGGAAGATCAGCTCCGCCGACACGGCGCGTGGTCGATGCGCCCGCCCGGCGGCACGCCAGCCGACCAGAGCGGTCCCGCCAGCTCGGGCGGCGCGCCCGCTGTGCCGCCCGTCGGGCTCCCGTCCGCCCCGTTCCCCGGCCGCAAGCCGGACCCGGCGTCCAGCCTGCCGGGCTTGGGGCCAACCTCCTTCCTGCCGGCGCTGGAAGGCGCGGAGAGCGCCAACGGCACGCAGATGGAGGCAGAGCGCTCCAGCGCCGCCGGCTGGCACCAGTTCACCAAAGGGACGTGGCTGAAAACCGTCGATAAGTACGGCGGGTTCCGCGTCGCCGGCATGACAAAAGAGCAGAAGCTGGCACTGCGCTACGACCGCGAGTTCTCCCGGCTGATGGCCGATGCGCACATCAACAACGACTTGGCTCCCGAACTGCGCGGGCACGACGTAGAGGTCACTCCCCTGTCGCTCTACGCCGGCTGGCACTTCGGCGGCAAAACCGGCGCCAAGATCATGAAGGCGGACAAGGACGCCATGATGGAGAGTCTGGTGGGGGATGACGCCATGGATGCCAACCCCTACCTGCGCGGCATGACCGCCGGCCGCTGGCGCGAGATGTTCGGCAAGAAGTTCGGCAAGGTGCGGTTGGACGGCGGCGAGAAGACGCCGGGCGCAACGCGCATGGAAGGCCAGACCCCCGGCCTCCCGCGCAGCGAGGGGCCGGCGGGCGGAACGCCCTTGCCCGCGGGCGACCCGCGCAGCACCGTCGGCCGCGTACAGGGCGACTTCAATATCTCGCCGCTGCGCGTCGTCCACGAGACCCCAGAGGGCGAGGTCAAGGGTATCGAGTACCTGCCGGTCACCGACATCGGCGACCCGCGGCCGTGGGGGATCGGCTGATGGCGGGCGCTGGCAGCATCCAGGTCGACACGCCACTGGTCTCCGTGGTGCTGTTCAAGCTCGTCGGGCGCAAGGACGGCGTGTCGGAGCGCTACGTCGGCTCCCCGATGGCCGTCGATCTCACGCCGGTCCTGGGGGAGGGCGGCGTCATCCGCACCGTCAAGAGCGTGCACGAGCCGGCAGGCGGCTTCTCGATCAGCGTGGGTGACTCCGGCTACACGGTGGGCGACGACACGGTCTACGCCCTGGTCGAGCCGGGCGACATGGTAGAGATCCGCGCCACCCGCTTCCCGGAGCGCTACGCCGGGCGGAAACTGCCGCTGATCATGCGCGGTTTCGTCCAGGCTGTGCGGCGTTCCGAAGCAATCGGCGGTGACGGCGTGCCGGAGCGGACGGTGGTGATCACCGGGCAGGACGCCGGCCGGTTCTGGCTGATCAACCAGATTTTGTTCGAGCTGTCCTACCTGGACAGCAACCCGAACCCGTACCTGACCACCTTTCACATGCAGGCGGCCACCGGCATCGACCCGAACATGATGCCGGTCTCCGAATTCATGCGTCAGGTGACGGAGCGCGTGATCAACAAGCAGGTCGAGCAGCTCTCCGTCTTCTCCTCGCGGCAGATCGCCAAGTTCCGCGTCGAGGCGACGGTGAAGCAGGGCATCGCGTCGAACATCATGGTGGCGCCCTTCCAGGGACCGGTGTGGAACCTGGTCGAGGCGTTCGCCGACCGGCCGTGGAACGAGGTCTTTGTCGAAGACGAGGACGCCGGCCCGGTGCTGCGCTTCCGCGAGGCCCCCTACAAGGGCATTGACGGGAAGTTCATCATGCCGAACGCGGTCGAGCCCGGCACCATCGTAGTGGAGGCTGACAAGGTCCTGGCACTCGACGTCCAGCGTTCTGACGCGCGTGTGGCCAACTTCTTCTGGGTGCCTCCGGGCAGTTCCATGCTCCATACGGCGCAGATGGTCAACGTCGCGTCGCTCCAGGCGGGCGAACCGCTGGACTTCGAGTACGGCAACAACAAGCCGGAGCTGTACGGCGTCAGGCGCATGCAGTTGGAGACCCGGCTGCTGCCCAACGATCTGGCAAGTCTTCCGTCGCTGCTGCCGCCGTCCCAGCAGGGCGCCGCCGGCGACAAGGTGGTGCTCTGGCACAAGGTCCGCGGCGCCCAGCTCAAGGCCATGAACCGCGACAACGTCGTGCTGGAAGAGGGCAGCGCCATGCTCCAGGGCGTCGAGGACCTGAAGGCCGGCCGGTTTCTCCGGCTGAAGCGCGGCGAGCTGACCAGCGAGGCGTACATGCCCCGCGTCTCGCACAACATCGCCCCGCTGCGCTCGTGGACGACCAACGTCACGCTGGAGCGCGGCACGGGCTTCCTGGAGCGCAGCAAGTTCACTGGCTCGCCCTACTGGGCGGAAGGGCGGAGGGGGCCCTACTCGAAATGAGCATTCGTTTTGCGCAGGTGGTGGCAGTCCACCCTGCACAGCGCACCGTCGATCTGGTGTTCCTGGACGACGGTTGGCGCTGCGGCCACGTCCAGGTCATGTCCGGCGCCGCCGGCTCGGACTGCGGCGTCTGGAGCACGCCCAACGTGCCGAAGCCGGGCAGCGAGCGCGAGGCGGGCGGGGTTAATCGCGCCGGGCGCACGGTCCACGCGGTGTGTGGCTTCGTCGGCGCTCGGCCCATCGTGCTCGGGTTCGTGCAGCCGCAGGGTGGGCAGGTGGCGTTCTCCGAACAGGACCGCGCGGTCTACCGGCACCCGTCCGGGACCTACGTCACCGTCGCGCCGGATGGGAGCATCGAGGCGTACCACCCGGGCGGCGCCTATCTGCGGGTCGGCGACGGCGAGCACGAGGACCTGGGCGGCAAGGCGGCCGGCGGCTGGTCGCTGCCGGGCGCTCAGCCGGCGCAAATCACCCTGGTCACCACCGGCTTTAAGGCGAGGATGCTGCCCGGCGGCACCGTGGAGGTCGAGGCGGACACCTCGGTCACGATCAAGACGCCAGCCTTCACGGTTGATTCGCCGCAGTCGCTGTTCACCGGGGCCGTGATGGTGGATGGGCCGCTCACCTACAAGGGCGGCATGTCGGGCAGCGGCGGCAGCGGCGCGGCGGCGAGCATCCAGGGCAACGTCCAGGTCACCGGCGGCGACGTCAACGCCGACGGCATCGGGCTCAAGACGCACACGCACCCCGACCCGCAGGGCGGCGAGACGGCGCCGCCCGCCTGACGGTCGTGATGCCACCATGCCGGAATGCTACCGCCAAGCCAGAAAGATCGGCAGATCGGGTTCTACCTCCGCGGTGGGCCCGGCGCGCCGGTCCAGATGAACCTCAACATCCGGCCGGAGGACCTGACGCGTCAGGAGCCCTCCCGCCTGACCGTGCAACAGGCGCTCGGCGGCGCCTGGGCGGACGCGTTTGACCGCGGGCTCTCCAACATCACTCTCTCCGGCACCACGGGCTGGCGCGGCGGCTTCGCGGAGAGCGGCGAGGAGATGTTCAAGACGCTGCGCGAGACGGTGTTCACCGAATGGCACAAGCGGCGCGCGGACGCGATCCAGGCTGGCAAGAGCCCGCGCGACATCGAGCTGATCTTCGTGGACACCCTGGACGACATCAACGTGGTGGTGGCGCCGCGCTCTTTCGTCCTCCGGCGATCCAGGACGTCCCCGCTGCTGATGAAGTACAACATCCAGCTCGCGGTGCTGGGCGACGCCACGAAGCCCTCCAGCCCTTTCGATGCCATCACCGACGCGATCAACGACGCGCTGCGCTGGTTGAAGGCGGCGCTCGGGCTCGACAACATCATCGCTTGGCTGAAGGACGCGGTGAAGTGGGTCACCGACGTCTTCAAGACCATCAGCGACTACGTGCGGGCGTTCATCAACCTCGCCGTCAAGGTGTTCGGCACCATCGCCGACCTGGCGCGGGGCGGCCAAGGTCTGTTCGACCAAACGGTTGGGGCGCTGCTGCATTCCGGCATGACGCTGGCCGCGGCGGGGCGCGACGCCATGCGGGCGCTGGCCGGCACGGGGGACTTCGTCAGCACCGTGCGGGTCCGCATCCAGCGCATGGCGTCGATGTTCCACGACGCCTACTGCACGATGGAAAACGGCTTCAACGCCGGCAAGTACTTCCGCTCGTTCGATGACCTGTTCGGCGCGTCCACCTGCTCGTCCACGGGCGGCGGCCATTCCTGGTCCACCTTCTCGGCGCAGAATCCGTTCGCCTCCATGTACCCGCCAGCGGCCTCGCGCGTCTCCGTCACGCCGGCGGCGCGTCAGGCCATCGAAACCCTGCGCCGCGACGCCCTGATCACGCGCCCGAGCACGGCCGCCGTCGGCCAGATGCTCGGCTCTATCGCCGACGGCATGAGGGTGGCGGCATGAGCTGGACAAAGACGGTCAGCGGCTACCGCAAGGCGGAGGTCCGCGTCGGCGACAGCCTTCAGACCATCGCCGCGCGCGAGCTGGGCGACGCCCGGCGCTGGTACGATCTGGCCAACCTCAACAACCTGCTGCCGCCCTACATCACCGACGATCCGGCGACGGCTGGCCCGCGGGTGCTGCTGGTCGGCGCGACGCTCATGGTGCCGTCGGCAGCGCCGACGCCGTCGGCGGTCACCGACCGGGATGACGTGTTCGGCACCGACGTCGCGCTGGCAGGCGGGAAGCTGGAGGTGGACGAGGCCGGCGACCTGCGGACGGTGTCTGGCACCACGAACCTGAAGCAGGCGTTGACGCACCGGCTCGTCACCCGCCCAGGCGAACTGCTGTTCCACCCGGACTACGGGTGCGGGGTCTACGAGCTGATCGGCCGGAAGGGCGGCGCCGCCACCAACAAGCTCGCCGCGGTGCTGGTGGAACGCGCGCTGCGCGCCGACCCGCGGGTTGACCGCGTCGCGAGCGCCGTGGCCACCATCTCCGGCGACAGCGTCCGCGTGGAGTCAACCGCCGTCACCGTCGACGGCAAGCACCTGCCCGTGGGGGTGACGTCGTGAGTTTCCAGATCAAGGACTTCATCTCCATCGTCGCCTCGATGGTCAACCACATGCGGGGCGTGACGACGAAGATCACGGATTACAACGTCGGCAGCGTCGCCCGCACCCTGATCGAGGCTCCGGCGCTGGAGATTGACGAGCTGTACCAGCAGATGGTGCACGGCTTGGTGGAGGCGATCCCGACCGCCATCTACCGCTCCTTCGACTTCACGCTAAAGCCGGCGGTCGCCGCGTCCGGGCTGGTGCGCTTCTCCTGCGACCCGGCCCACACGGAGCCCGTCGTCCTGCCGGTCGGCGTGGTCGTGGCGTCCACCACCGGTGTCCAGTACCAGACCATCGAGGCCGTCACCATCCCGGTCGGTCAGGACCACGCAGACGTGGTGGCCACCGCCTTGGTGGCCGGCCCGGACGGCAACACGCTCGCCGATACCATCACGGTCATCGTCTCCTCGGCGTCTGGCGCTACCAGCGTGACGAATCCCACCGCCTTCGCCAACGGCCGCGGCGAGGAGACGGAGGACGAACGCCGCCTGCGCTTCGCCGAGTACGTCAAGTCGCTGGCGCGGGGCACCGTCGGCTCGTTGGTCTACGCGGCGAAGAACGTCCAGCTCCTCGATCCCAGCTCGGGCACGGTGTTGGAGCGCGTGGAGCGCGTGTCGGTGGACGAGGGGCCAGGGCACGTCAGCCTGTACGTCTACAACGGCTCCGGCAACACCAGCGCCGCGCTGGTGGAGGAGGTTCGTCGCGTCATCGACGGCTACGATGATGCGGACGGCGAGCTGGTGCCCGGCTTTCGGCCGGCGGGGATGCGTGTGGACGTCAGGGCCATGACGGAGATCCCGATCAACGCGTCGATCACTGCGGAGGTGGCGGCGCTGAACCGCACCGACGAGACGGAAGCGCAGATCAAGGGGGCCATGTCCGCGGTCATCCGCGCGACGCGCAGCGGCGGCAGCCTCCGGCCGGTGGACTTGGTCAACGCCGTCATGGTGCTGCCGCGCGTCTCCGGCGCTGGCGACGTGACGCCCAGCTTCACGGTGCCATGCCCGGCCAGCGCCGTCCTGGTTCCGGGAATCCTGACGGTGAACTGGCAATGACGACGATGCAGCATCGCCTCCTCGGGCGCCTGCACAGGGTTTTCGACCGGGCCCCCGGCGACTTCCCAGCATTGCGGGTCCGTGCCCCCGGCGGGCTGCGCTGGACGGTGGCCGACGATGTCCTGACGGTCTTCAGGCCGGCGTTGCCGGACCTGGAGGTACCGCTGGAGGGGAAGACCATCCGCGCCGTCCGGGACGAGCTGGCCGCGGCCGGCTGCCAGATCGTCCACGCCGATGGCGAGGCGCTCGACACCAGCGCGCTCGCTTTGCTGGAAGGCGAGGGCGATCAGGACTGGAGCAACGGCGACCACCTGCGCGCCTACTCCACGCTGCTGTGGGGCTGGACCGATGCCGTTGGACGCGTGCTGACGCGCGCCAAGACGGACATCGAGGAGATGCTTCGCCAGCTCGTCATTCGGCAGTCCGAAGGCGAGTGGACGGACCTCTGGGGGAGCTACTTCGGCATCATCCGGCGCGCCGAGGAATCGGACGCCGCGTTGGCGGAGCGGATCATCTGGGAGCCGCGGCGCCCGCGCTCCAACCCGGTCGCGATGCGCGCCAACATCAAACGCCTGACCGGCGCCGCGGTCCAGTCCCGCGAGCCCTGGCGCGAGATGATGGTGCTCGGTCGGTCCCGGCTGGGCGGCACCGACCGCCTGCCGGACGGCCGGGAGTTCTGCTACCACACGCTCCAGTTCGTCTCGCCGGAGTTCCAGGACTGGGATGCCGTCATGCGAGAGGCCGAACTGGACCGCCCGGCCGGCACGCTGCTGATCCCGCCGGTGACGCTGCCGCCGCCTTACCCGGTGGTCATCAACGCGGGCACCGGCGTCGGCTTCGCCGGGGAGGATGTCTACTCGTGGCGGGTCAAGGACTACGACGGGCACATCCTCGGCTACAACTTCTACCCGTCTGGCACGTTCCGCCGGCGGAATCCGCAATTCGCCATCTTCGACGCGTGGTCGGGCTCCGGCGGGGAGCTGGCGCCGCCGCCCGACATCGGCGCTAGGCGGACCTACTGCCGCGGCGAAATCGTGCTCAGCGAACAGGCCCCGCTCGGCAGCCAGCAGGCGCACCTGCCCGGCCGGATGCGGCGCGAGCGCGGCGCGCCTATGCGGTTGTCGCACTCGGGCCGGCTGTCGGACTACGAATGGGCACTCGATTGGCTTCCCATCCTGGAGTGGGTGACGGAGCGCGTGCCATTCGTGCCGAACGATGCGCCGGAGTACCCGCCGCAGGACGCAATTTCGCCCGAGGAATGGCACTTTGGCGCGGCCGGCCCGCTGCCGACAGACGCCCCAATGGGGGTGGTGCACATCGACTACCTGGAAACCCCGCAGGTCTATGGGAACAGTTGGACAGGCGGTTGGGATTCACGTCGCTGGGGGCACGTTGCCTACCCCGACCCGGTGGTGACCATGGCCTACGAAACACTCCCCTGACCGGGGATTGCGGCGCGCCATCTCCGCAGGTCGTGACGCGATGATCGGCTCAAAGGTGCTTGCCCTTGGAGTCGATCGTAATGGCTATCCTGACGACGAGTGGCCGCACAGCGATTGCCATTGCTGTTGCGGCCCAGCCCATTCACCTCGCGTGGGGTGTGGGCGATGTGGCGTGGGACACCACGCCGGTACCCGAACCCACCTCCGCTGTCGCGCTCGTGCAGGAGCTGGGGCGGCGCGCGGTCTCGGTGCTGAAATACTGCACGCCGGACCCTGGCGGCGACATCAGCGTTCCGACCGGCCGCTACGCCGAAAGCCTGGCGCCGACCAATCACCTCTACGTCCGCTTCAACTTCGACTATGCCGACGCTGCTGCCGCGCACATCCGCGAGGTCGGGGTGTTCATCGGCACCATTGTCGATAGCGGCCTGCCGCCTGGGCAGACGTATTTCGAGCCGGCCGACCTGACCAGCCCCGGCACGCTGCTGGCCCTGCAACGCATCCCGAAGATCGTCCGAAGCGCCGCCACCCGGCAGAGCTTCGAGTTCGTGCTGACCCTGTGAGGACCGCGTAATGGCCATCGAGCTACAGGACTACTTCAGCCGCTACGGCACGGGCGATCACGGCAAGTACGAGCGGCACCTGTTTCGTACCGGGCGTGTCGTCCAGTCGGCGGAGCTGGTCGAAATCCAGGAAGCGCAGATCGACCGTCTGCGCAAGATCGGTGACGTGCTGTTCAAGGACGGGGCGCTTGTTCGGGACGCGCAGTTGATCGTCAATCCCGACACCGGCGCGACCATCGCCGAGAGCGGCGCTCTGTACCTGCGGGGCGCCGTGCGCGGCGTTCCCCCGGCCAGCTTCACCATCCCGGTCAACGGCACGGTGTACGTCGGCGTCTACCTGACCGACGTGGTGGTGACGGAGCTGGAGGACCCAAGCCTCAAGGACCCGGCACAGGACGTGCTGAACTACTCCGAGCCCGGCGCGGCGCGTCTGCGCGTCGACACGGCATGGGGCTACCAGGGCGACGGGCAGACGGGCGAGTTCTACCCGGTCTACACGGTGGTCAACGGCGTCATCCAGACGAAGGAGCCGCCGCCGCAGATCGACGGCGTGTCGGTGGCCATCGAGCGCTACGACCGCCAGTCGGCCGGCGGCTACTACGTCTCCTCCGGCCTGAAGCTGACCCAGCTCGCCGATCTGGGCACCGGCGAGCAGGTCTATTCGCTCCAGGAGGGCGAGGCCCGCATCAACGGCCGCGAGGTGCGTCTGGCGCACGCGCAGCGCTTGGTCTACGACGCCGCGCCGGACCTGAAGACCGTGATCAGCGAGCCGCACACTGCCGTCGGCGGCACCGAGCGCGTGAACTTGAACCACGGGCCGGTGCAGGCTATCAACCTGGTCACCATCACCGCCGAGAAGGTGGTCGACGTGACGCACGGCGGCTTCGCCGGAGCGCTCGACGCGCTTCCCGACACGCCGGTGGTCTCCATCGTGGCGGTCAACCAGGGGGGAACCTGGAACGGCGCCGCCTTCACCGGCGGCACCACCTACCTCCAGGGCACCGACTACAAGCTGACGTCGGACAAGGTGGACTGGTCGCTGCCCGGCGCCGAAATCGCCCCCGGCAGCTCGTACAAGGTGGTGTTCCGCTACATCAAGACGGTCACCCCGACGGCGCCGGACACCACCGGCTTCACGGTTACCGGCGCGGTGCCCGGCACCCTCATCAACACGACCTACGAATGGGCGCTGCCGCGCCTTGACCGGCTGTGCCTGAATGGCGACGGCGAGACCGTGTGGTTGGTGGGCGTCGCCAGCGACAGCAACCTCCAGTCGCCGACCGTCCCGGCCGGCCTGCTGCCGGTCGCCACCGTCAAGCAGACCTGGACCGCCAGCCGGTCGGTGGTCAACGACGCCATCCTCGCGATCCCCATGGACGAGCTGGGGACGATGCGGACGCAGATCGACAACCTGTACCAGCTCGTCAGCCTCCAGGCGTTGCAGATCAACGTCTCGCTCTCCGATCCCTCCTCGAAGAAGGGCGTCTTCGCCGACCCGTTCCTGGACGACGACCTGCGCGACCAGGGCATTGCGCAGACGGCGGCGATCTTCAACGGCCAGCTCATGCTGGCAATCGACGCAGACATTTCCGATCCGAGGGGGTCCGACCGCGTCCTTCTCAACTTCACGCTGGAGCCGGTTCTGGAACAGACCAAGCGCTCGGGCAGCATGAAGATCAACCCTTACCAAGCGTTCTCGCCGGTGCCGGCGCAGATCAGGCTGACGCCGGAGGTGGACTACTGGACGCAGACCGTCACCAGCTTCACGTCCGATTCCACCCAGCGCTTCATCGAGACCGGCCACTTCGTGCCCGGCAACAGCACGCTTACGGGCTCGCGCGTGGTCGAAGACACCGACGTCGTGGTGTCCACGCAGACGGTCGACACGTACCTGCGGCAGATCACCGTCAACTTCAACATCGACGGCTTCGGGCCGACCGAAGTCCTCGACAAGGTGCTGTTCGACGGCATCGACGTCACGCCGGTTTAAGGGGGTAGAGCATGGCAAAGCGACAGGCAAACGCGGCGGGCGTCGTTACCGGCTCCTTCCAGATCCCGGCCAACGTCCCGGGCGGCTCCAAGAAAGTCGAGTTCTTTGGCGCCGGCGGGTCGTACGGCTCCGCGACCTTCGTGGGCAGCAACAAGATCACCAACGAAACGCGCCGGCGCGTGCTGACCATCGAGCGCAACTGGCACGACCCGCTGGCGCAGACCTTCGCCTTGAGCACTGGGCGGCACATCGGCGGCGTCGAGTTGTGGTTCACCGCCAAGGGCGGCTCCGCGCCGGTCCTGGTCCAGATCCGCAACGTCGTCAACGGCGTGCCGAACGGCGACATCCTGGCGCAGGGCATCATCAAGGCGAGCGACATCCTGCTGGGCGGCGTGCCGACCCGGGTGACCTTCCCGCCGCTGTGGGTGGAGGCCAACACCGAGTACGCCATCGTCGTCCTGACCGACGATGCCGACCACGCGCTGGCCGTGGCGGAGCTGGGCAAGTTCGACCAGGTCAGCGGCTGGATCACCGAACAGCCGTACCAGATCGGCGTGCTGCTCTCCAGCTCCAACGCCTCCACCTGGACGCCGCACAACGACCGCGACCTGACGTTCCGCCTGCTGGGCGCCCGGTTCAACACGCTGACCGCGACGGTGCCGCTGGGTACGATTTCGGCGACCGATGCTTCCGACCTGATCGCGGTGGCCAGCGTCGAACAGCCGGCCGCGGACTGCAACGTGGATTTCCTGTTCACGCTGCCCGACAACAGCCAAGTCCGCGTGGCCAGCGGTCAAGTGGCCAGCCTGCCGGCCAAGGTGAACGGCAACGTGTCGGTCGCGGCGGTGCTGAAGGGGTCGGCGCTGCGCTCGCCGGTGCTGTTCCCTGGCGTCCAGCCGATCCTCGGCACGCTCAAGGACACCGGCACCTACGTCTCCCGCGCCATTCCCGCCGGTACCGGCGTCAAGATCACGGTGACGCTGGAAACCTTCACGCCCGGCACCTCCACGGTCCAGGTGCAGGCGCTGGCCGCCGACGGCACGACCTGGACGAACATCACCCTGGCGTCCGCCACGCCGGCCGGCAACGGCTGGGAGGAGCGCACCTACGTCCTGACCGGCTTCACCGCCACCACCACGCGGATCAAGCTGACCCTCTCCGGCACGGCGATCTACCGCCCGCGGGCCCGCAAGCTCCGCGCGTACATCACCTGATAGGGAGCCTGCCTGATGACCGACTATCAGGTCACCGATGACCGCACGTCGCACCTGAACCTGGCGCTGCCGCACAAGGATAACAAGCTGGAGGATGATATCCATCGGCTGCGCGGAGCCGTAGGCGACCTGGACGCTCATGCCCAGCTCGTTGACGAGGACCTTGCGGCCAAAGACGAGGCTATCGGCACGCTTCAGGGCGCTGTCGAGACGCTTCAGGTTAATGCTGGCATAAAGGTCAGCCCAGCAGACACCACGCCCGGCACGCTGGACATCAAGCTCGCCGCCGGCACCAACATCACCCTGACCAAGGTGAACGCCGGGGGGAACGAGCAATACCGCATCGACGGCCAGGGCGGCGCCACGATCAACCAGTCGGCGCCGGCCTACGTGGTGTCCGGTCAGACCACCACCATCACCGGCTCGTCTATCCTGGCCGTCTACGAGCAGTTCGCGGGTCAAGCGTTCAACCTCGACTTCAACACGCGGGCGCAGTACGTCGAGCAGGATGCGGTCAACGGCACCGACAGCACGGGTGGCACCTTTGTGCTGCACAACACGGCCGGCGCGGTGATCGACAGCAACACCAAGCTGCTGATCCACGCTGACGGGGCCAACGGTTCAACGGAGATCGTAGACGAGCGCGGCATCACGCCGTTCGGCACGCACTGCATGTACTTTCAGGACGAGTCCTACTTCAACATCCCGAAGTCCTACAAGATGGCCTTCGGGACCACCCAGGACTTCACCATCGAGACCTGGGTGCGCCTTGAAGCCGCGCCGGCCAACAACGAAGGGTATGTGTTCGACCTTCGCGATGCCAACACTGGGGATGCCCGTGGTGTCGCCTACTTGTCGTACAACTACGGAACCAGCAAGTTCCTAACCAACGGTGCAGCTGGTATGGTCGCCAGCGCGACCAGCGCGGCGCAGGTGTGGCACCACGTCGCCATCGTTCGCTACAACGGCACCCGTACCCTGTACGTCGATGGTGTGAGCGTCGGGTCGGCCGCCGACACCACCAACTACACCAACTCGCAGATTTGGCTCGGCAGGATGGCCACATCGGGGCCGAACGGCTACAGCCTCAACGGCTGGCTCTCGAATTTCCACGTCTCGAAGAAGGCCCGCTACACCGCCAACTTCACCCGCCCGACGGCCGAGTTCACCCGCGACGCCGACACCGTGTACCTGTTCAAGGGCTATGACGGTCATGGCTCGCAGCTGATCCGTGACGACAGCCGGAGCGGGCATGAGGTCACGTTCGGGTCTAACTCCAGCGTCTCCACCGCTCAGTCCAAGTTCGGGGCGTCCTCCGCCGTGTCGTCCGCCACCTCCAGTGGGCTGTCCGTACAGCTGTCAAAGGGGCACGCCGACCTACAGGTAGGATCGGACGACGCGACCGTCGATTTCTGGTTCCGACACACCAGCGGGGATGGGCTTGTGTTGCTGCGAGGTGGCACAACGGCCTGGGCACCCTTGCTCTACCTGTCGGGCGGCAACATCACCCTGTACCTCAGCAGCAATGGTAGTTCGTGGAACATCGCGAACGGCCTCGTGCTCGACGCGTTCACCACGGCGACCTGGACGCACGTTGCGCTCACCCGGAGCGGGTCCAGCGTCTACGCCTTCGTGAACGGGGTGTTGAAGCAGACCTTGGCCGTCAGCACCGGAAGCCTGCAATGGGGGGCGACGTGGTACTTCGGTGTCGAGTACAACGGATCGGGCGGGTTCGCCGGCCACCTCGACGAGATCCGCGTCAAGCGCGGAGAGTGCGCATGGAACGCGACCTTCACCCCGCCGACCAGCCCCTACACTACCGATGACCGCACCATCCTGTTGCTGCACTTCGATGGTGCCAACGGCGACAAGGTGACGCTGGACAGTAGCGAAAGCAGCTACGGGAACAACGGGTTCGGTGACACGACGATCCCGATCTTGACATTCCAGAACAGCGCCGCGCTGTCGTCGGCGCAGACGCGCGGTGGGCATGGCACATCTCTGGCGCTGAACGGCACCAACCAGTATACCATTGCTCAGTTTGCGACGCCGAGCGCCGGCCACCCGATCTATTTCGCCCCTGGGGAGCAGTTCTGTATTGAGGGGTGGTTCTACATCGTCAACCCCGCCGCCTCGTCGCAGATGTTGTTCTCGATTGACTCCAATGTCGGCGCTACCGGAACGACATCCATTTTCGTCCAAACGAACAACACTAACAGTATCGCCTCGTTCCGCGTCGCCACTGCGTCGGCAAACGGTGGTGCCAACTTTATCGCCGGCTGGAACCATGTGGCGCTGGTGCGCGAGCCCCGCGGTTACGTCCTGTACGTCAACGGCACGGGTGGCTCTCCGGTCAACCCCGAGGTCAACCCCAGCTACGCGGCGCAGGCGTATAACCTCTGGCTTGGCAACGCTGGGATTGGCTCGTTCTACCTGAACGGCGCTGTCGATAGCGTCCGCATCACCCACGGCAAGCCCCGCTATCAAGCCAACTTCACGCCGGGCAACCTGACCCAGGACGACGATACCGCGTTGTTGTGGGTGTTTGATGGCTCGGTCGGTCAGAAGTGGGTCAAGGAACTGTCGAAGAACACCGCGCTGACCCAGGCGACCAACGCGCGGACGGTGAAGGATGGGGTGTGGATTGCCCCGGCCTCCACCTCTGGTACCATCACCACGACCAGCCCTAAGTTCGGCACCGGAGCCGTGGCGTTCTCTGGCGGCGGGGCGCAGTTCATCTCCATTCCCGACGCGTCCATTCCCAAAATGACCACGGCGAATTGGGTTGTTGATTTCTGGGTCAACGCGGCGACCGGACACTACATCCTGTCGAAGGGGGTGGCGGCCACGGGTTCCGGCATCGTCATCAACTACGATAGCGGCACCACGTCGATCCGCGCCAATGTCAGCAGCAACGGTTCGACATGGGACATGCTGAACGACGTTGCGCTCCTGACCGGTGTCACTTTTAATACGTGGCACCATATCGCCATTGTCCGCAGCGGCACTAGCCTGTACGCATACCTCGACGGTGTGCGTGGGCCGATCCTGAGCATCCCCAGTGCGATCTACGACAACACAAACGCCTGGGTTGTCGGCCGCATTGGAGGAAAGATGGACGAGATCCGGTTCAGCGTCGGCACCGACCGAGGCTGGACCGGCAGCACCATCACCGTGCCGACCCTCGCCTACGGCCAGCAGTATGTGACCGGTCCGTACTACGTCACCACCTCGAATACCAGCCGCATCGACGTGTCGGCGTTCACCTCCATCGACAACGTGGCGGTTGCGGAGACGATCAACCCGAGCACGGCGATCAAGTACGCAGTCAGCTTCGACGGCCGGACGACGTGGTACGGCAAGAACCCCGTCGCTTACCCGACAGACCTGACCAATGCGGTGTGGGTGCTGGCGGGCAACGCGACGATGACGCCAGCGGCCAGCGTCGCCGCGCCGGATGGCACCGCGACCGCTGCGCTGTTGACGGACGCCGACACGGCCAACAACGGGCGCGTCACGCAGACCATCACCCTGCCGGCCGACACGCTGACGCGCACGTTCTCGATGTACGTGAAGGCCGGCACCAGCCAGAACTGCCGGTTCACCTTCACCGCTGGGAACAGTCTGGTATCGTACCTGAACTTCGCCACCGGCACCGTGACCAACACCACGGCGAACACAATGACGGCCACGGCGGTCGGCGGCGGCTGGTACCGCGTCACCGGTTCCGTCACCAACACGGCGAGCGCGACGTGCACCCTCAGCGTCATGATCGCCACCGGCAACGGCGTCGGCGACGTGACCCAGACCGGCACGCTCTACCTGTGGCACCCGCGGATCGACATCGGAGGTTCGGCCTCGGCGGTGGATTTGCCGGCGGGCATGGCGAACCTCGGATCGCTGTCGGCCGCCAACCTCGACACCTTCGGCTTGACCTCGGCGGAGATGGCGGCGACCAATGGCCTGCTCGGGTGGAGCCCGACGCTCGGAACTGCCATCGACATCGCGGCCAGCCTGAAGACCGCCAACCAGAGCTTCACACCCATCCTCGACAACGTCACGGTGACCATGGACGAGTACCAGATGCTCACGCCGGGGCTCGACTACACGGTCAAGCGCAAGAAGGCGACGGGCGCGCAGACGCTCACCTTTATCCGCGTCAAGGGCGGCAACGCGCAGCACGTCTTTGACTACGTCGCCTGAGCCGCGACAACACTCCAAGCGGGGCCGCCGAATGGTGGCCCCTTCCTCACCACAGGTTGGTCGTGATGCCACTCTGAACCAGCGCCAGCATCCTGGGCGCTGGCTTTTCTATTCAGAGGCGCGCGAATCGTGGACTACAGCAAAATCCTGGAGCGACCGGAAGCCTGGGGCTTCGCCGGCCTGGCCGTCTCTCAGCTCGTCACCTTGCTCCTCGGCCGGCGCAAGGCGGCGGCGGAGGCCCGGAAGACGCTGCTGGAGGCGAGCACCGAGGCCAAGCGCGCGGAGGCCATCGACCGGGATGCGGCGTTCAAGGAGATGATGGAGGTCGTCAAGACGCTCCGGCAGGACGTCACCGAGCTGCGCAACCGCCTCGATGACGAGCGCGAGATGCGGAAGCGTCTCCGGGACGAGCTTGACCAGGAGCGGGAGCTGCGGCTGAAGGCGGAAACCGAGGTCAGGGAGCTTGGTGAAAAGCTCCAGCGGCTCCAGAACGAACTTCAGCGCCGTGGGGTGAACATCGCTCTGACCGCCATGGGCGACCCCGACAGCGTCTAGGACGCGAGCGTTCGTCAGAAGGAGGGCAAGGGCTTATCCGTTGAACCCTTGCCCGCCAACACCCTGCGTGAAGCGCGAGACCCAGGTGACGAGCCCATTGAAGCTCACGAGGTCGTGGGTCAGAACCACGTTGTCGCCGCGGAACCGTTCAGCGAGCTTCATACGCTCGAAGATCGCATTCCCCTTGGCCTTCTTGTCCAGGCCCTTGGTGCTCTTGCGCCACATCAGCCGCTGCACTGATCCGTCGGCGAAGACCAAGTCCACGTAGTAGACCGGCACGTTGCTGTCCCAGCCCGATATCACCGGCCCAATGCCAACCGGAGCTTCGCCGGCCTCTACTTGCAGCGACTGAATGGCATTTAAGCCCTTCACCGTCTTAACTATGGCGCTACCTAACACGCCTTCGGTCGTTAAAGCCATACTCACCTCCATGCCTCCGACCAAGCTCCTATCAGCGCCTCTTGGCGCCGCTCCTAGCCGGTCACACGCGTTGGTTTTGATGTCTTTACATAGCCACGCGAAACAACCCCTTGTAAATAGGATTTTTCCAATCCGACGACAACTAAGCTTTTTGGTGACAGAGAAGCCAAAGGGGTGATGCCGTCTGGCAACTATCTTTACCTCATATGGATATGAAATTTCGCATTTTTGTGGGGACTTGGGAACTCATTCGCAGGTTGATAAGACGGCAGTCCTTTAAAACACTGAACGAACAAATGCTCAAATCTTAATCAATGGGCAATGGCGAAGCGAATCGGCCTTACCGGATTAAGCGCCGGATAGGAAAGAGACCAGCCCGTTTCTCACGGGCTGGACCGGCCGTTGCTCACTCAATGCCGCGTTCGCGGAACTCCCTCTCGACCAGCTCCTCCAGGGCTCGCTCCACGAGGAGTCGCTTCGAGGTGTCGAGCTGCTTCACCAGCCATTCGACCTTGGCCAGCAGCTTCTCCGGCATGTCCACGTTGAGCTGCTTCCGTACGTCGTCGCGCAGGTAGGGCGCCTGCCAAGGGTAGGCGCTCTTTCCCGGCGCCGCTGCGATGAAATCGGCCGCTGGATCGTGCGCCGGCACCTGCGCGCCGCCAGCGCCCGGCTTGGGCACTTTGCCTTTAGGAACGGCCATTCATCACCTCCCGGAACAGGCGCCGCATCTCGGTCACCGCCTTGGTGTCCCGCTTCTGTACCTCGAACACGGCGAGCCCTTCGCTGGTGGCCTTGCCGTAGGCGGCGCGGCCGGTCGTCGGCACCAGAGATTCGCTCGGCAGGTCCGGCACGTTTTCCTTCATCCAGTCCACCACCTCGCCCGGCGCGCGCTCGGAGTTCTGGTAGGGGATGCGGTTCACCACCAGCACCAGGCGCAACTCCGGGTTCAGCACCTTGGCTCGCTCGTAGATGGCCTCGATCTTGGGCAACTCCCACAATTCCAATGGATCTGGCGGGGTAGGCACCAACAGGACCTGGGCGATGGTCGCCGCGGCGCGTAGCTCCGGCGAATCCTGCGCGCCGGTGTCCACCACTACCACCTGATAGCGGTTGGCGAAGTCCTTCAGCTCCGGCCGGATGTCCTTGCCGGTCACCGTGACGCAACGCACCAGCGGCGCCTCCGGGTGGAACTCCTTGCGCTGCTCCGCCCACTTCGCCGCGGAGTGCTGCCGCGGATCGGCATCGACCAGGATGGTGTCCAGGCCGTCCGCCACCGCCATGGCGGCGATGTTGACGGCATTGGTGGTCTTGCCGGCGCCGCCCTTCTCGTTCCCAACCAGTATGATCGTACCGGGCATGGGGCTCCCCTTTCGGTTGATTGGAAATTTCCTTATCACATGATGCCCCGCTAGCCTAGCTAGGCTAGGTAGTCGGAATGCTAGGCGTGGATGATTCGGTACTCCGCGCACAAGTCGCTCTTGACTCGGTACTCCGCGCACACCAAAGCTGGAGATCGGTACTTCGCGCACGCCCGGCCGACTCGGTACTTCGCGCACGCCCGGCTGGAAGCGAATCGGTACTTCGCGCACGGGGAGCCTCATGGGGAAGCAAGTCGACCTGTTCCTGGACACCATCGTCTCAGCGCCGCTGAAGGACGATAGGGCATTGATGGAGTTCCCGTTTTTCAGCCTCCAGAAGCACTCCAGGACGGAGCCCATCGTCTACGAGGACGGGGCGATCAAGATCCGCATCTCCGCCGGCGAGAAGGGCATCGCGACGATCTGGGACAAGGACATCCTCATCTACGTCGCCAGCGCCATTAACGACCGAATCGAACGCGGCCTGCCAGTCAGCCGCACCGTCCAGTTCCATGCGCACGACCTGCTGAAGCTAACCGGCCGGGGCACTGGAAAGCGCGCCTACGAGCTGCTGCTGGACGCGCTGTACCGGCTGCGCAGCACCACCATCGAGACCACCATCGAATCGGCCGAGCTGCGCGAGCGCCGCGGTTTCGGCTGGATCGAGACGTGGAAGGTGGTCGAGCGAACGACGACCACCGGCAAGAAGGTGATGGCAGCCATCGAGGTGACGCTGAACGACTGGATGTTCCGGGCCATCGTCCAGGATCGCCGGGTGCTCACCATCAACCCAGCCTATTTCGAGCTGGAGAAGGGCCTGGAGCGCCGTCTGTACGAACTGGCCCGCAAACACGTCGGAGAACAGCCGGAGTGGCGCGTGGGCCTGGAGAAGCTGGCCCGCAAGGTCGGTACTTCGCGCACGCTTCGCTTCTTCAAGCGCGACCTGCTGGAGGTGATCGAGCGCAACGCGCTGCCAGATTACACCGTGGAGCTGGAAACGGAGCTGAACGGCTCCAGGCCAATCGTCGTGTTCCGACCGCGCACCCTGTGAATCCGCTCGGTACTTGGCGCACGCCGAGTCGGTACTTCGCGCACAATTGCGCTCGGTACTCCGCGCACGCTGATTCGGTACTTCGCGCACGCGAATCGCTGATAAGCCTATGACGTGTAAGCGAAATCCGCCCCTCTAACGTTCTAACACCAAGAGTCTAACTCTTTAACGACCAGGGGGCTGTGGGTAAGTCATAGGGAAGCTGTGCCCCATGGCTACAACTCCGCCTTCGTCTCGCACTCCAGATCGAGCGGGGGCAGACGGTCCACATACACGTCAAAAAGTTGGTCATACACAACAACGTAGCGATCACCGTCCACCTCGACCGGCATCCATGTCCTCCGCACAAGACGGCCAGGATTCAACACCGATGTGTCGTTGAACGAGACCGATGCAAGTTGGCTACCCGGCCGCACCAGCTCAACCGACCATTCCTTCCGAACGATTTTCCCGTTCTCCGTCATCAGGCCGGCGATATCGGCTCCAATATGGCTTTCGCCACGCTCTCGGAAGGTGTCACGTATCAGCTTCGACGCAACCCACATGCGCCAATGCGGGTCCACCAGTGACGCGGCTGTTGGGCCAGGGTGCATACTGATAATCAGTCGCAGATGCTCCGGCAGTATCGGCTCGGATAACCGTTGGCGCGTGCGGTAGCCGGCCGTCCGCTCGTAGTCCAGCATGCGGCTCCTGTAACGGAGTTGATCTTCCGGCTTAGGAACAACCTCGCCCGTCACCCATCTCGACACCGTCCCTTGGCGAACGCCGACGATCAAAGCAAATGGTTCTTGCTTCAAGCCATGCCGTACTCGAAACGATTCCACCTCGGCAGCCCATGTAACTGGCATTTTGCCTAGCGGTGCTTCTTGGCTCGTTCTGCCCATACCCTGGTATGTCATGCTTCCCCATCGCGTATATGCGCGTATACGGTTTTAGGAGACCATTCGTAAATTTGTGGTATAGGAATTTTCCAAGCGGTTACCTCCATCGGTATAGCTGCGTTGCAACCCGGGGTCACCCACGAAGGAAGGGCTAAACGTCGTGCACACCGTCGAAACTCTCTGGACCGACTGGAACCAGCGGCTCGTTGAAATCTCCCGACTCATGGCGTCAGGGGACGGCCGAAAGGCGGACGAGGTGCGCATGGGGATGTACGGCGTTGAACGGGCTATGCGCGGCATGCGTGCGCCGCGCGGTTCCGAGCGCGCCAGCGCGGAGATCAAGCTGCGGATCGCGCTCCACTACGCCCGTGAACAGGACCATACGAGCGAGGAGCTGGACCCCAACTGGCAGATGGTCGAGAGCGCCTTGCACGACCTGGAGGCGGCGAAGGCCCCCCTCACGTAGGTCACTCGGCGGCCATGGCGAAGATGGCGGGCGTGTCGTGTCCCGCCATTCGCCTTTCCCAGTCCCAGCGGAACACTGTCTCCCCGTCCGGCAGGTGGACGACGTCCCAGATCGGATCAACGGACATGTCGCGCGAACGCACCATGCCTGGCAGCCGGCCGGCGGAGCGTTCCGCCAGTTCCAGGCACGGCGCCAGCACCACGTCGACCTGCCGCTCGCCGAAGCGGTCGGTGTGGTCGACGTAGAAGCGCATCAACGCCGCGTTGTCCCGGACCATAGCGTTACCCCCGCTGGCGCTTGATGTGGGTGGAGTGGCGGTCCCATGCCTCGTTGGCGTAGCCGTCCATCATCTCGACGCCAGCATGGAAGCCAATGCACATGGCTCCCCAGATCATCCCCAGCGGGATCATCGGTGTGGCGAAAACCAGGGCCACCACAGCTTTGAAGAAGCGCATCAGCATGGTCTCCTCCGTCACGCTGCGGCCTTGGCCGGCTCGGCGGTCGCCTCGCCCAGCCAGTGGACGGACACCACCGACGGCACCTTGGGCGGCTCCTTCAGGGTGCCCAGCACCAGCGCCGTGTCGAGCGCGCCGGACTGCGTGACCTGGTGCAGCCACACCAGCGCCGGCCGGCGGCTCGGCACGTCCAGAACGTCGAAGCGGTCCAGGATGACGAAGCGCAGCTCCGAGTGGATGGCCAGCGCCACGGCCAGCGCCACGTCCGCCCGCCAGCGCTCGGACTCGGACAGGAGACCGTAGGGCCGGCCGCCGGCGGTGATCGTCATGTCGGCCGCGATGACCACCTGCGGCCACCGCGTCGCCGCGGCTTGGTCGCGGAGGGTGGCGTTGATCGGATCGAGGGCCTTGGCCAGCAGTTCGCCGGGGATGCCGTCGGGCGCCAGCGCCGCGGCGAGAGCCGTCCACTCCTTCACCGCCTGATGGTGCTCCGCCGCCTTCTTGGTCACCTCGGCGGCCCGGTCGATGGCCTGCTGGTCGCCGCGCAGCTTCGCCACCCGCTGTTGAAGCTCGGTCTGCTCGGCCTGCGCCTCGCTCAGCTCGTGATCCAGGGCCGCGCGCTGCGACGAGACCTCGCCGTCGGGAACCTCCTCGATGGTGGCCAACGCCTGTTCAGCCGCCTCGGCATCGGTCACCACCTGCACGGCCGCACGATGCGCCTCCTCGGCCCGGCGGAAGGAGATCCGCGCTTCTGCCAAGTCGTCCGTGGCGGTGTCCTGCTCGGTCTTGGTGGCCACCCTCTCCGGCAGCGCGTAGGGCAACAGCGTTGATCCCCCCTTGCCCAGCACCACGGAGCCGCGGCAGTGCGGGCAGGACAGGTAGTTCTCGGCCGTCCGGTGGTCGACGTCGGCCTTCTGCCGCTCGGCAGCCTCCACGGCCTCGTGCGCCTGCGTCATGCGCACGGCCGCGCGCTCCAGCTCCTCCCGAAGGTTGGGAAGGGTGGCGACCTTCCGGCGCAGCGTGGCGGCACGCTCCGACTGTTCCTGTGCAGCCCTCTGCTTGCCCTCGATGGCGCCCAACAGGCGCTGGAGGTTGGCGATGTCGTTCGGCAGCTCGGCGAGCCGCTCGCTGGCGCGGCTCAGCTCGTCCGCGTCGACCATGTCCGGCGCCTTGGCCGTCCAGGTCTCGGCCTTCTTGTCGCCGTATGCTTCGCCGGTGATCGCCTTCCAGGCGCCGCGCGCTTCGGTCGCTTGGCGCTCCGCCAGCGTGATCCACGCCGCAGTGCCGGCCGCCATGGCGGCACGGAGGGGCTTCAGGACGTGCTCCGGGTGCTTGCGCTCGACCAGCAGCGCCAGCAGCGCCTCTGGCGTGGCGGCGACGCGCATCACCTTGAACAGCAGCTCGCGCCGCTCGTCGGCCGTCATCCCGGCGAACTTGGTGGCGTCGAGGAGGCAGGGGATAGCCTCCTTGGCGGCGCTGTCGGGTACCGGGACGGCGCTGGTGGTGGTCATCTTGCCGGTGCCGACGTCGCGCGTGACCGCCGCGTCGCCGATCTGGAGCGTGATGCTGCCCTTATCGGCGCCGTCGGTGATCAGCGCCTTGCGCTCGCCCTTCGTGGCCACGCGGCGCAGCTCGGCCATCAGGCCGAAGGCGACGGCGTCGCCGACGCTGGACTTTCCGGCGCCGTTGGGCCCCACCACCAGCGACAGGGGCGATAAGGCGAGGTCCAGGTGACGGTGGGCGAGGAAGTTGCGTAACTGGATGCCGGAGAACTTCATTGGTCGTCTCCCTTGGTGCGGCGGGTCTTGCGGGCGTCCATGAACTTGACGACGTCGTCGCGGTCGTAGATGACGCGCCGTCCGAGCTTCACGAACGGGGGGCCGTCGCCGTCCTCGGCGAGCTGGCGCAGGGTGCGTTCCGACAGGGTCAGGAACTTCGCCGCCTGACGGCGGGTCATGTACTTCGGCAGCTCGTCCCCTGGCTTGTTTCGCTTGGCCATGACGGGATTCCTGGGCGTCTGATGCGTGTGGATGGTCTACCTAGGCTAGGTAATCTACCTAGCCTAGGTAGGAGGTGCAGGCTTCTACTCGGCGTCGCCGAACCCGTCGTCCGCCTGGGCGAGGTTGAGCTGGCCGGCCGGCGGCGCCTTCTCCGGGGCGGCTGCCGTCTCCGGTGCAGCCGCACGGCGGGGGGCGTTCTTGGGCGCCTCCACCGTCTGGTCGGCCGCAGCCGGCGCGCTGTCCTGGCGCGGCGCGGCCGTGTCCGCGGGCGCCTGCTGGCTGCTGGTCGGCGGCGCAGCGCCGGCATCGGCCGGCCCGGCATCCTCCTCCACCTGGTCGTCGCGCTCGTCACCATCGACCAGACCGCGGGCGCGGTCACCATCGGCGGATGGGGCCTCCTCGACCGGCGCCCACACGCCCTCGTCGTTCAGCTCGGCCTCGATGATGTCCTGGTTCTCCTCGACCGTCTTCAGCCCCATCAGCAGCTCCGGCGCGTAGAGGCGGCCGAAGAAGGTGGCGGCGCGGTAGCGGATCATCAGCTCGGGCATGGTCTGCCACTTCGAGCCGTTCTTGCCGTACCAGCCCTCCTTGACGGCCATTTCCATGGAGACGGGCGGGGATTCCAGGCGCTCGCCGGTGGCCTTCTCCGTCGCCCAGGCGACACAGACCATGTTCGGCACGGTGGTCTTGACCGGTACCGACTTTTTGACGTTCTTCTTCTTCGCGTCGTCCCACGTCCATTCGGTGATGGAGTACTCGACGTCCTTGGTGCCGTCGGTGGTCACCTTGAACTGGAGGCTGGTGAACCGCTTGCACGAGTTGATGGCGGAGATGACGAACTGCGAAGACCAGCTCGGCCGACCCTCCACGATGTAGAGGTTCTGCATCACCATGAGCACGTCCGCGCCGATGCGGTTGGCCATGTTGATGGCGATGATGCAGTTCGGGATGGCGCTCGGGTTGTCGTACCACTCGTCCGTCTTCTTGTCCCGGATACGGAGCTGGTACTGGGCGGGAACCAGGGTGGAAGAGGCGAGCCCGCGCGCAACGCGCTGGGTGAACTCCCAGGAGGCGAGGTCGCCGAAGCCGACGGTGATCGTCGGCATGGCGGCCTCGGGGGCGACGGGCTGCACGGAGTTCGCCGGCCGGCGCGCCGGCGGCTGGGCGGGACGCTGCTGGGCGCCGCCGCGGAGGTCTGCAACGGTCTGAACCTGGGCCATGGGGCCGATTCCTTTCTTCAGGCGTACACAGCCCGACGGGGGAGAGTGAGGGTTTCGAGGGTGGGCGAGTAACCCGGCCAGTCGTTGTTGCGCTGGCAGTCGGCGTAGCGGGTGAGCTGCGCACGCACCTCTTGGCGCCCCTCTTCCAGATCGGCGGGGGACAGCTCGTAGGCCCCGACCAGGAACGGCGCTTCCTTTTCGACGGCGAGGAAGATGAACGCCTCCGGCGTCCAGCCGCAGGCCGCCTCAACGCCGTCCCGGTAAAAGGCATCCTGCCAGTGGTATTTGTAGTTGCGGCATGACCAGCCGAACTCGACTTCACTGGCGTCTTCGGTGGACTTCAGGTCCACCAGAATACGCATCTCCGGGCGGATGCCGTCGGCGCGCCCCCGGCACAGAAGGCCGGTCTCCTCGTCGATCCAGTAGAAGGACTGCTCGACCAGGAGCTGGGGCTTCAGCAGCTCCGCGGCGACGGGGTGCTTGTGCACAGCGTCGCGAATGCGCAACGCGTTTTCGAATTCGGGCCGCTTGACCAGCTCGCGACCCATCGCCTTGGCCGCCTCTTCCTTATACGCCCCGTCGCGCGGGTTCAGCCGCTCCAGGTCGCACGGGTGGTACAGCGTCTCCAGGAGGTGGGACTGGAGGACGGCGCAATGGATCAGGCTGCCGAAGGAGAGGGCCTTGGCCTCCTTCTTCTCGCCGTAGCGGGCCTTGGCCGGCGCCTTGGCGAAGATTTTCAGCTTGGACACGGAGACGCCGTTGCTGGCGTGGTACTCGTCCTCGGGGATGTTGGGATAGATGCCGGGTTCCATGATCGCTCCTAGCGGCTAGATGCGGCTATGAGCGGCGAGGATAGGAAATATCTAAGACACCCGCAAGTGTGAAATTGGAAATATCCTAGAGCGAGGGCAAAAAGAACCCCGGCAGCCAGTGCCGGGGCCCGGACGGAGGCGCTCGCGCGCTCAGCCGATGTAGGTGCCGACCACCTTCATGAGGCGCACGTCCTCGCGCTTGAACTCGCGCGCCTGGTCGTCATCCTGCTTCAGGGAGACGGTGCCGCCGTCCATGCGGTCCAGCTCGCCGATCATGGCGAGTCGACTATCCTGCACCACCACCGCAGTGTCACCGAGCCGCGGCGGCTGGTTCGGCCGCACGTAGGCAAGGTCTCCGGGGCGAAGCCGGCCGGTGGCGGCCGCCACCCACACGGCGAAGGCGCCCGGGATGTTGACCAGGTAGGGCGGGCATGGCGTGTGTTCCCGCGGGCTGTCCATGTCCAACGTATCGCCGTCGTTGAACACCGGCAGGCCCGGCGCCGCCAGCACCGCAACGGCCGAGCTGGCGGACTGCTGCGCCGGAGCGTCCACGTCAGCGTGGCGGACGGACGGCTGCCGCCCACGCAGTGCTTTCGGGATCACGGGGAACAGTAGAAGGTCGTCTTCGGGGATCTCCAGCGAAATGGAGATGACCTTGCGCACATCCTCCGGCAGATGCTTGGGGCTCCCGCGGTAAATGAACTGGTGAACGTACGCCTCGTTCCTTTCGGCAAGGCGGCTGAGTTCCGCAAGGGTGACACCCTTTTCGCGGGACTTCTTCACGATCAGTTCGCGGACGCGGTCCAGTTCGCGGCCCTGTTCCATAGCTATGCCCATAGCGTGGCTTGATACTCATACAAGGATATTTCCTAGCCGCCCCGACCGCTAGGGGTAAACCCAGTTGATTTGCTAGGCATGAATAGGATATAGCCGAGGAATGAGAAATTTCCTCGCCGACGTCGAGGCTTTCCTAGCCCGACACCCCGAAGTCTCCCCGACGCGGTTCGGGGAGGAATCGGTCAACGATCCCGCCCTGGTCCGCCAGCTCCGCAACACGGAGAAGCCGCGCCGTCCGCGCACCGACACCTGCGAGAAGGTCTACAACTGGATGACCTCCTACGAGGAGAAGCACGGCACCGACACCCGTGCGACGGCGGAGGCCGCCTGACCATGGAAGGTGCTGGATCGCTCTCCTTCACACTCAGCGCGCCGACGAAGCTGTTGAACCAGCTCCTGCGGATGCACTGGTCGAAGCGCCGGAAGCACCAGCAAGCCCTCTCCTGGGAAGTCAAGATCCTCACCTCCGGCAAGCGGCCGGCGGTTCCATTCGCGCGCGCCAAGGTGCGCGTCGAACGCCACAGCCTGCGCGAGCCCGACGTCGACGGCATGATCGGCGGGTTCAAGCACCTGCTCGACTGCCTCCTCCCCCATTCCGACCGGCACCCGAACGGGCTCGGCATCATCGCCGACGACAACCCCCGGTGCCTCCAGCTCGAACCCGTCTCCGTCCTGGTCAAGCACCGCGCTGACCAGAAGACCGTCGTCCTCATCGAGGAGCAACCCTAGCCATGGTCCACATCACCGCCGCGCATCTCGTGGGGGCCGAGGAAGTCAGCCAGGCCGGTTACATCCTGACCCCGAGCACCTTGTTGCAGCGCGCGCGCCTCTGGTGGCTCTACCGGCGCGGCGCGGTCCTGTCGCTGGGGCAGGTGGACGGCAAGCCGACCTACCTCGTGCTGCGGTCGATGCTCAAGCCCAAGGCCGGCAAGTAGCCGAGCCCGCGTCAGCGCCGGACACCACCGGCGCTTTTCTTCGCCCTCCGATTTTGTCTCTTTTTGCGAGTAGACCCGCGATGAAACTCCTCTCAGGGAAGGAAACGGCCGCGCGTCTCGGCGTGAGCTATTGGACGCTGGTCAACTGGCGCCGCCCCGACTACCGCGGGCCCGGCCGCCGCCTCCGGCACGTCAAAATCGGGCACTTCGTAAAGTACAGGGAGACCGACGTCGCCCGTTTCGTGGCGCGCTGCGCGGCGCCTACGGGAGCGGCGGCATGACGATGCGCGTCCGCATCACCCAGCTCGACAAGAAGCTGAAGGTGCCAAACCTCGCCTTGATGCGGATAGCCCATTGGCACCGCGCGCAAGGGCACGAGGTCGTGTTCCGCACGTCTCCCGTCCGGGACATGCTGGATGGTCACTACGACCGGGTGTACGGCAGCGCGATCTTCGGCGACGCGTCATCGGCGATCGTCACCTTCCTGAAGCCTGAAAACTTCCCCGACGCCATCGTTGGTGGAACCGGAACAGGCAACGCTTTGACCGTCGAACAGGCTCTCGGCTTGGGCGTGGAGAGCTACGATCACCACGACTACAGCATCTACCCGAAGTTCAAGGCGAGCATCGGATTCACACAGCGCGGTTGCCGGCTGAAGTGCGGCTTCTGCGTTGTGCCGTGGAAGGAAGGTGCCGCCCGGTCGACCAGCACCATCTCGGACATCTGGCGCGGCGGCGACCACCAGAAGCGGGTGATCCTGCTCGATAACGACTTCTTCGGGCAGCCCGCGAGGGACTGGGAAGACCGCGTGGTGGAGGTGGTCTGCGGCGGCTTCAAGGTGTGCATCAACCAGGGCGTGAACCTGCGCAAGTTGCACTTCCACGAGGCCGAGGCCCTGGCCTGCATGCCCCTCTATGACGACGGGTTCACGCGGCGGCGCATCTACACCGCCTGGGACGATCCAGGGCACGAGTCGGCGTTCTTCCGCGGCGTCGAGCACCTGGTCAAGGCCGGCGTGAACTTGAACGTGCTGTTCGTCTACATGCTGGTCGGCTACTCGCCGGCGGAGACGTGGGAGACCGTGTTCCGCCGCTTCAACAAGATGGCGACTCTCGGGATGCGGCCGTACCCGATGGTCTACGGCGACGAGAACCGCACCATGCCGCTTGGTGGGCACAACGCCCCCATCGGTCACTTCACTCTCGGCGACTTCCAACGCTGGGCCATCCGCGCGTCCAAGCTGGGCATCCCCTTCGCTGAGTACGACCCCTCGGCGAAGGGCTGCGCCAACAAGGGGCAGACCGACCTGTTCGTAGGAGCCGCAGCATGAACGACCTGCTGGCCCCCATCGAGTGGAAGCACGATGCCCTCGCCGATGATCTGGCCGCGCATCTCGACGGCCCGGAGCGGCTGGTGTGGACGAACATGCAGCTCGGGCCCTCCGGATCGCCGCGGCCGGACGTCTACACCATCCCGCGCGTCTACAGCCGGTTCACGCCGCTCGCCTACGAGGTGAAGGTCAGCGTTGCCGACTTCCGCTCGGACGTCACCTCCGGGAAGTGGCAGAGCTATCTGGCCTTCGCCTGCGCGGTCGTCTTCGCCGTGCCGGCCGGGCTGGTGGGCAAGGGCGACATCCCGCCCGGCTGCGGCCTGATGGCGCGTGGGCCCGGCGGCTGGCGCATGATCAAGGCCCCCACGCTGAAGGTGCTGGACAACCTGCCGCTGCCCGCGTGGCAGAAGCTGATGCTGGACGGCCTGGAGAGGATGGACCGGCGGCGTGCCGTCGAGCCGCGCGACATCTCCCGCTGGCGGACCCGCGACACCGTCTCCCGCGAGATCGGGAATGACGTCGCCGACCTGTTCCGGGACGCCGACACCGTGCGCAAGGCCGCCACGGAGCTGCTGTCCCTCACCGGGCGCCCCGACAAGGCGGACGGGAGCTGGGGGCTCACGAAAGCCATCCAGACCCTGGCCTACCACGGGAAGCAGGTGAAGGAGACGTGGGCTGCGCTCGCTGGCGTTCTCGGCATCAGCGCCGACGCATGGCCGGACTGGGGCAGCATGGAGGAGGCCAAGAAGCGCATCTCCCGGCTGAAGCCCGGGGCCGATGCCGGCGCTGTGCGCCAGCAGCTCGGCTACCTCCGGTCCCAGATCGACCGCATGGAGCGCGATTTGGTGGGTGATCCCGCCCCGGTGACGCGTGCTCCACGCGTGCGTGACGCGTCAACAACGGGTGCGCGCCGCGTGCCTGACGCGGGCGCCACGCCTCTCTTCCCAGCTCCCGACGCGCACCAGGAGGGGTGCTGATCATGGCGCGCATCCGCACCATCAAGCCGGACTTCTTCACGTCCGAGGACATCGTCCTGCTATCGCCTTTGGCCCGGATTCTGTTCATCGCGACTTGGTGTGAGGCAGATCGGGAAGGGCGGCTCCGCTGGCGCCCCTTGACCCTGAAGATGCGCTACCTGCCGGCCGATAATTGCGACATTGACGAACTCTGTGACGAGCTGATCCGGCGGAAAGTCATTGTTCTGTATGAGGTTAGGGGAGAAACGTTCGCCCACATCCCGAGCTTTCTGAAGCACCAGATCATCAACAACCGGGAAAGCAAGACTACGCTCCCGCCTCCTCCAGCCGTGGACGACGCGTGCGGCACGCGTGGGGATCGCGACAACGACGCGAAGGTGACGCCTCTTGTGGGGAATGGAAGGGAAGGGAAGGGAAGGGAAAGGAAGGAATCTAATACCGATAGACCGAAAGAAGGACTGGAGCGCGAAGCCGGCCCGTCTGAGGGGGATGAAGGTGACACGGTCGAGACCGTTGCCAGGGCGTTGCAGCGGGTCAGCACCACCCCTCTCTCCCTGAAGACCGTCCAGGACGACATTGAGGGGGGATTGAGGGAAGGCGTCACCCTGTCCCAGTACCGCGAGCTGGCGACGACGCTCCGCTCCCTCCCGGTCGAGAGCACCGACGCGATCAGCGTCACCAGGGCGATACGGCAGCTCCGCCCCGTCGCCCCGCAGTCCACCAGCACCGCCCCGGCGTTCGCGCTCGATCCGCCCGCCACCGCGGCGGAGAAGGCCACGGTGCGCCAGTGGATGGCCGACAGCCACGGCTCCGTGGAGGCATGGCTGAAAGCCTCGAAGGCGCTGGCAGAGGAAGGCTTGCCCGACAGCCACGGCAAGTTCGGCGCCGACGCGTGGGTGAACCCGCTGGTCGCGCTGCTGCGCCGTCGCCCCAACACCGACCATTGGCGGCAGATGGCCGACCAGAAAGCGATGGCGTCATGAGCCCGCCCCTGCTGGCGTCCCGTTTCCGCGTCCCAAATGGGACATCCCAAAACGGGACTTCCCAAAATGGGATTGGGACGGTTCCGGGAAGAATCGTCCCGATGCTCCCGGCCCGCATCAAGCCGCTGCCGCAGTTCCCGAACCTCCGCCGCTTCATCGCCGACGAGACGGTGCGCCCCTGCGTCGAGCCGCTGGAGGTGCTGAAGGAGCTGGAGGAGGAGGCGCTGGAACAGCTCATGGACATGCAGGCGCGCCAGCTCCGCCCCATCGAGGTCCTGTTCGCGCTCGGTCACCGGAGGATCAACGAGGAGCCCACCTGGGCCGCCGTGCACGTCGCGCTGGTCGCGGCTGCCCGGAAGATGCGGAGAGCACGTTCATGAGCACCGCCACCATCACCCCGACCGACCTGACCGACGCCGAACGGAAGTGCCTGAAGGCGGTGGTCGAAGCCGGCTCCGTCGTCATGCAGAAGGGGAGCTTCGACCTGCGCGGCTTGGCCGCCGGGGAGATGCTTCCGCACGCCACCGGCACGTACCTGCTGCTGGTCGGCAAGCGGATGCTGGAGTTTGCGCCCGGCGACTGCCGCCGCCTCCAGCCCACCCCGGCCGGCACCGAGGAGGCCGCCCGCTACCCCGCGGCGCCGGCGCGGAGGAAGCGGGCATGACGGTGCGCATCATCACCGGCGACTGCCGGCGCGTCATGCCAGCGGAGGGCCCGTTCGACATGATCCTCGCCGATCCGCCCTACGGCGACACGTCGCTGGACTGGGACAAGCTGGTGGCCGGCTGGGAGGTGGCCGCCCGGGAGAACCTGAAGCCGACGGGCAGCCTGTGGGTGTTCGGCTCCATGCGGTTCTTCCTGAAGATGGGGCCGGTGTTCGAGGCGGCCGGGCTGCACATGGCGCAGGACGTCGTGTGGGAGAAGCACAACGGCTCCAACATGCACAACGACCGCTTCCGGCGCGTGCACGAGCACGCCGTGCAGTTCTACCGCGCCGACGTCGAGTGGGAGGCGGTCTACAACGAGGTCCAGACCACAGCCGACGAGACGCCGCGCACCGTCCGTCGCAAGAAGCGCCCGCCGCACAACGGCGGTGACGCCGAGTCCGTCTACGTCTCCGAGGACGGCGGGCCGAAGCTCATGCGGTCGGTGATCTACATGCGGTCGATGCACGGCCGCGCGATCCACCGCACGCAGAAGCCCGACGCGCTGCTGGAGATCCTGGTCCGCACGAGCTGCCCGCCGGGCGGCTTGGTCGGCGACTTCTTCGCTGGATCGGGCGCCGGCGGCAAGGCGTGCCAGATGGCCGGCCGCAACTACGTTGGCGCCGAGCTGGACCCGCTGATGGCCGACAAGGCGCGCGCTTGGCTGGGTTCTGACCTGTTCGGGAGGGCTGCCTGATGGCGAGTCTGTGTGACACCTGCATTCGCCCGGGCGCGTGCTGTTTCGGCTTCGAGCTGGGGGCCAGGACGCACCGTCAGATCGGATTGGAACTGCTGGCCATGGTGGCGCGGCAGTGGATGCCCTTCGTCCCGCTCTATCGTCGGGACAACGGCTTCTGGCGCTGGTGGTGCCCGCTTCTGGGGGCTGACGGGCGCTGCACCGACTACGCCAACCGTCCCGAGACCTGCCGCATCTACGACCCCGGCGAGGACTTCCTGTGCGTGCACCACGTCGAGCCGAAGGGCTGCATGACGCTGCTGAAGGATCGCGCTGCATGACGCCCCCGAAACCTCTGACCGCCGCACAGGCGGCGCTCATGGAGCGCATCGCGGCCGGCTCCGACGGCTGGGCGGACATGCGCCTGGTGCTGCGGCTCGTGCTGCTGGAGTTGGTCGAGCTGGGCGTCGACGGCCTGGAGCTGACCGAAGCCGGGTGCGTGCTCCTCCTCCAGTACCGCCGCTGGAGCACCAGCCTCGCCGGCATTCCGGCCTGTGCGCTGTGCTCCGCATGAGCGGCTTTCATTCCTCGCCTGGATTCCTGTCCGCAGTCTCGCGGCGGATTTCAGGCAGTCCGACCCACCAGATGTTGTGCCGACGGCCGATAGGACCGACTTCGCCTGCCGTTATTGGTCCGATCATTAGGAATATCAAAGGCTTAGCAATGGATTCGATTTTACGTAATACCGGCTATGAAACTTATGGAAGGACTTCTGTCCGCTCGCCAGTCCTAAGCGCCTCCCGCCGGACGCGCGAGCGCGGCGCTGCCGGCTACTACGCCATCCCATCAACCTCTGCCGCGCAAGGAGCCGCCGCATGAACGCCATTACTTCCGCCTACCCGCTCACCCTGGCCCTTCCCGCTGGGCTCGATCCAGCCGCGCTGCCCGACTTGGCCGCGCTCGCCGAGGCATACAACGCCGGCATGTCTTACCTGGGGACTGACCGCCACAAGGTGGCCGGCTGGGTGGACGTGATCCTGCGCGCCATCCCGCCCGTCTTCATGCAGGCTGTCGGTCTGGAACAGTCCTTCGACCTGTACCGCAAAGCCGATCTGCGTGGCCTGGAAATGTGGCGGGCTGAAGCGCCCGAGAAGCGCGATCTGATTGCTCCCGACAAGGGCCGGCTGGTGGCGTGGCTGCTGGACCGACTGGACGCCGCTGAGGTCAACAGCCGGCGCTTGGCCGACCAACTGGACGAGGCGAGCGCGCACCACGCCGCCCGCACCACGGAGCTGCTGGAGGCCAACAACCGGGAGGTTGAGCGCCGCCGCACCGCGGAGCGCGAGGTGATCGAGCTGAGGGATTCGTATGAGCGGCTTCGGCAGTTCAGCCGTGCCGCCGACGTCGTCGCGCATGCCGGCTACGAGGGATACAGGAAGCTGCACGCCAGAGTCGCCGAGTTGGAGGCAGAGCGTGATGAGCTGAAGGCCGCGGTCGATCTGGCTGGGCCGTTTGCGGTTGAGGCGCACGCCGAGCGCATGGCGCTGCTGGAGCGCTGGGTTCCGCGCGCCGTCGACGCGGAGGCGGAGCGCGACCTGCTGCTGGTGCGTGTCGCCGAGTTGGAGGGTGAGGTCGCGGCGCTGCGCAGGAAGACGGCGGATATGGTGCTTACCCTGTCCGGCCAGGTGCGCGGGCTCGCCAACGCAATCGGCTCCAGTCTGCCGACGGTCGAGGATCTGTCGGACTTGGCCAACGCCCCGAAGATCCCGCTGGAGGAGGCCCTGGCGCGGATCGTCTTCGCCGCGCTCGATCACCCGGAGAAGGAGGTGCGCCAAGCCGCCGCTACCGTTCCGCTGACCTTGGACGAGGGCCGCTGGGTGGTGGCGCTGCCCAGCGGCGGGCCCGAGGTGCAGCGTCTGAAGGACGCCCTCGGCAACTTCGCCAACCCCACCAACTGGCACGACTCGCCCGGCTGCCTCCAATGGATTGGGAAGCGGCACGCCGTCGAGTTCGCCGGGAGCGTGCTGGCCGAGACCGGCCGCAGCGGCTTCACCTGCCACGCCCGCTCCGGCTCGACGGGTGCCAACGATCCGCAGGAATGCGACTGGCCGGTCTGCGGTTGCGACCCGCAGGCGGCGAAGGTGCTGGAGGCTCTGGAGGAGCGCGGCGTCATGATGCAATCCCGGCAGGACTGGCGCGCTGCGGCCGAGCGGCTGTCCGCCCTGCTGAGTGGCTTCCGCTGGCGGGTGTGCGAGTCCGAGGTGCTCCGCGACCCTAAGCTGGCTGGCGAGGCGCGGTCGATCCTCCAGGCGCTCGCCGATCTGAAGCCGGTCGACCTGCTGGCCAAGCTGGAGGAGAGAGTCGCCGGCGCACCGGCGGTTGAGGTTCTGGTCAAGACGGGCGTGCTGCGCACTCGGGAGGAGATCGAGGATGCGCGCGCGGAATGGGGGTGCTCGACGTGCGCGCATCAGCCGGTATCGGAAAACTCGGTGCCGCAGGTCTGCGCCCTGTGCTCCGTCCGCAGCAACTGGGCGCCCCGCGCTGGCGGGCCGGAGGTGGTGAACACGTCGGTGGAGGGCTGAACCATGGGCACCAGCTACGCGTTCGAGCGCTTCGGCGACGATCCCGACACCTGGAATGTCGGCGAGGACGGAGAGGGCGACGGCAACCCCGGCATGCGGCTCGCCGGCCGGGCCATCCAGTTCTGGTCGGCATGCCAGGACGGTGACACGACGGTCGGCGCCGCCGCCGCGGCGTTCCGCATGCCGCCGCGCTTGGTGGCGGAGGCCGTCCACGCGCACCCCTGGATGTTCCTGGTCACGCCGGACCGCATCCTCCCGAAGGAGGCGGAGAACCTGTTGGGCGAGACGGTAGCCGCGCCGTTGCCCGACGGCCTGGACTACGCCGCGCTCGTGATCGAACACGAGGGGGAGTAATCGTGGAGACGATCCCCGCCCCCGGCAGCACCGCGGCCCTGCACCAGGGCTGCCGGTGCCCGATCATCGAGAACCACCAGGGCAAGGGCCGGCCGCAGCTCGCCGGGCTGCCGCGGTTCGTCCTGGGTGACGGCTGCCCGCTGCACGGCGAGTGGTACAGGGAACAGGTGCTGGCCGCCGCGCCGTCGTGACGTGATGGTGGTGGCGTTGCTCCTCGTGGAGGCTGCGGCGATGGCCGGACGGGGGATTCCGGGTGTCGTGCTGGGCGACGCGGCGAACCAAGAGGCTATCCGGCCCCGTCCGGTGACCAATTCTCGGTCTATGTCATAGGCGGAAATAGCCTCATCCCAGACAAGGGCCGTCCTTCGGGGCGGCCCTTCGCGTTTCTGGCGAGGTGTACGCGGTCGTGACAGCACCGTGGCTGGCGTCAAAGGCCGTCACCGGCCGATCCCACGGCAATCTGGAGGACCAATGCCCCGTACCGCCTTCTGCGCCGCCGTCGGCGCCGCCCTCGCCCTCTTCATGTCGCACCAGCAGGTTTTCGCCGCCCCCATCGTGTCGGCCGCGCCCGACCGCGGCGAGGTCACCATCGCCCTGCCGAGCGGCGAGCACCACACCGTCGCGGTTCCCGCGCGCTTCTTTTCCAACCCCGACCACCAGCCGGCGGCCGGCGACTACTTCATGGTCCACGACGAGTTCCAGACCTGGTGCTCCAAGGCGCTGTTCGAGTCCGCCCTCTCGCCGGTGGTCGACGCGCAGCCGTCGCCCGTCACGGCCAAGATGCGCTGCCACTACATCCAGGCCGGCGACAGCCACCGCACGGTGCACCTGCACCCCGTGTACGACAGCGATCCGAACGGCCCGAACGCCTCCTGGTCCAAGGCCACGCCCTCCGGGCAGGTCAGTCTGACGATCACCAACCCGGGCGCCTACGAGCGTTTCGAGGAGGGCAAGGAGTACATGGTGACGTTCAGCCCGGCCTAGCGGCTGCCTCACCGTGTTGCCGCATCAGGGCCGTCCTACCCGGGCGGCCCTTTCCTTTTGGGAGCTGGAAACGCAACGGGCGGCCCGAAGGCCGCCCGCTCGTTCACTGATGGCTGTGAAGGCCGCCCGCGATTTTTCAGCCAGCCCCTAATCGCGGACGCTCGGGGTTCCTGGCTCCGTGGGTCGAGCCCACGGCACCCGCTAAGCGGCCGAACCGTTCGTAGGGGTGAGGTTGAAGCGCCATTCTGGCACGTCCGGCGGGCGTGTCAAGGGGCTAGGCTACCTAGGCTAGTTAGGCAACTGAGCGACTTTCACGTCTTAGTCGCTCACTTTTTCGCCCGTTGGCGGCGCGTGGCGACTTCTGGCGTTGACAACGCGCCCGGCTTGTCTCACAGAATAGGAAATATCCTAGACAATGAGACGAGCCCATGGCCCAGACGCTGATGCCCTCCTCCGATCTGACCAACCGTCGTGACGGTGTGGTCTGCCCGAGCTGCCAGCACGGCATGACCGACCGCGAGACCTGCCAGTGGTGCGGCTTCCCCCACCAGGCGGAGTCCGCCGCCGCCACCGGCCGCGCGGTGCGTCTCCTGGAGTCCTACGCCGCTGCGCGCAAGGCGGCGGACAGCGGGATCGGCGAGCTGGTCAACCACTTCCCCGGCGTGGTCGAGGAGCACTCGTTGAACGCCGCGGCCGTCATCCACTCGCCCGGCGATGTCTTCGACACCGACCCGCGCCAGCTCCTCGCCGCACGGGGACGGTGACCATGGACGGCTTGCTGTTCGACCAGACCATGCTCCCGGTGGAGGCTGTCGTCCATCCTCGCCGGGATCGCACCCGCGGCCGGCGGAGGAACGAGCGGCGCCGTCCCGCCCGCCCTGTGCCGCAATGGCCCCTGGATGGGGCAATCAACGTGGTCTTGTTCGCGGGCATGGGCGGCGCCTGCCAGGGCCTGGAGGAGGCCGGGTTTCCCGTCCACATCGCCGTCAACCATGACGCGGTGGCCATCGCTGCACACCGTGCGCTCAACCCGCACACCAAGCACCTCCACGCGGACATCTACGAGGTCTGCCCGCTCGACGCGACCGACGGGCGCGAGGTCAACATCCTCTGGATGTCCCCGGATTGTCGTGACCACAGCGTCGCGAAGGGGGGCGCCCCGCGCTCGCCGCGCGTCCGGTCGATGCCGTGGCAGGGCTGCCGCTGGGTGGGCAAGCTGCGCAAGCGCGGGCGCGGGCCGAAGGTGGTCTACCTGGAGAACGTGCGGGAAATCCGGGGCTGGGGGCCCCTGATCGCCAAACGCTGCCCGAAGACCGGCCGCGTGTTGAAGCGCGTCGAGGTTCCCCACCCCAAGAAGCCCGGCAAGACCAAGGAGATTGCTGTCGCCGCCGAAAAGGGCGAGCGGGTGCCTGTGCAACAGCAATTCCTCGTGCGGGACCCGAAGCGGCTCGGCAAGACCTACCGCCGGTGGGTGCGGCACATGCAGGGTCTCGGCGTCCGGTATGAGGACCGTGATCTGAACTGCGCCGAGCACGGCGTTCCGACCGGCCGCAAGCGGCTGTTCGGCGTGGGCGTGTTCAACGATGAACACCCCATCATGTGGATGCCGAAGACCCACGCGCCTCGGGGCTCCGACCTGGTGCTCTCGGGCCAGCGGCTGCCGTACCGCATGGCGGCGGAGATCATCAACTGGCGGCTCCCGCTGCCGTCGATCTTCGACCGCTCGAAGGAGCTGGCGCCGGCCACCCGGCAGCGGATTGCGGTGGGCATGAAGCGGTTCGTCATCGAGGCGGAGCGCCCGTTCCTGATCTACCTGACGCACCATGGCGAGCGGCCGGAGATTGACCCGGTCCAGCCCTTCCCGACGTTCACCGGCGCGCACCGGGGCGAGGTGGCGCTGATCGGGCCGACGGTGGTGCCAACCACCCACACCGGGACGCGGGTTAACGACGGGACCAAGCCGTTGGGCGTTCTGACGGCTGGGGTTAAGGGCGGCGAGTTTGCCGTGATGGGTGTTGAGGTTCGTCCCAGCGGCCAAGACTGGCGGTACGATCAGCGCGAAGCTCTTTCGACGCACACCGACAAGGACATCGCCACCACCGTTGCGGCCCACCTGACCAAGTTCCAGGAGAACAGCGTCGGCCAGACCCCGCGGGCTCCCATCGACACGGTAATGGCCGGGGCGCCGCGGTTCGGTGTGGTCGGCGCGTTCCTGGAGGAGCACCGCACCGGCAGCGTCGGGCAGCCGGCAGAGGCGCCGCTGGCGGCGCAGACGCAGACCGAGCACCACGCGCTGGTCGGCGCCTGGATGGTGCAGCACAACACGGGCGTGACCGGCCACGCCATGGAGGAGTCGCTGTCCACCATGACGACGGTGGGCACGCAGCAGCAGGTGGCCGCGGCGTACCTGACCGAGCTGCGCGGCACCTCGCGCGACGGGCAGCCGGTCACCGATCCGGCGGGGACCATGTGCACCGGCGGCGGGCGCGGCGGCGGGCACGATGCGGTGACGGCCGCCTTCCTCACCGAGTACTACAGCGTCGGCGGGCAGCACCAGGAGTGCGGAGCGCCGCTCAACACCCTGACGACCAACGACCGCTTCGGCATCACCGGCGCCGAACTCGCTCCCCAGCTCTCGCCCGAGAAGCTGGCGCGGGCGCGCTTGGTGGCGGACTTCCTCCGCGAACACGGCGTCTGGGACGAGCGTGAGTTCGTCACCGTCGGCCCGTGGCTGGTGGTCGACATCGGTATGCGGATGCTCACGCCGGCGGAGGCTGCCGCGGCGCACGAGCTGACCATGCCCGAGGAAATCGAAATCGACGGCGTGCGCCGGCCGCTGACCAAGACCGAAGCGATGCGCTTGGTGGGCAACAGCGTCCCGAAGCGCATGGCGCGGCTCCTCGCTGAAGCGAACGCCGTGCACACCCTCTACGCGCCGTCCCGTCAACTTCAAGCCGCGGAGTGACCGCCATGGCCAAGAGCAAGACATACCAAGTCCTGGGGCACAGCATCAGCGGCATCAAATGCGATGCGGTTGGCTGTGGCTATCGTGACGACACTGCGCGGCTGGAGGACTATCCCAAGCTGCTCAATGCTCCCTGCCCGAAATGTGGTGCTCCGCTCCTCACGGAGGCCGACTTCAACGCTGTGCTGAAGCACATGGCGGGGGTGGTCCGCATCAACGTCTGGGCGAACCGCTGGCTGCCCGAATGGCTTCTGCGCCGGATGGACGTCAATCGCCCGGGCGCGAAGCTGGGGACGGTGCGCGTCGAGATGAACGGCACGGGGAAAGCCAAATTTGCACCTGTGGTGCCTCGTCCGCCGGTCGAGCCGGAGGAGGGAGGGCCCTGCCCTGACGGCTGTGGCGGCACCCTGGAGCTGCCGCCGCCGGAGAATTGCTCCTGCCACATCGCGCCGCCCTGCGGCGATTGCACCGACCGGGTGCTGACGTGCTCCCGGTGCGGCTGGGAGGCGGCGTGACCATGGCGCAGAACTACGACCTGATGAAGGACCTGGAGGCGGCTGCGGCCGGCCTCCGGGCCACCAGCGGCCCGGACGCGCCCAACCTGTTCGCCAGCGCTCGCGCGGAGCTGAAGCGCCTGTACGCCATCGAGGAGGACGTCACGGCGCTCCTCCGCCCCATCCATCACCTTCAGGACCTGCCGAACTACCACGACAGCCGTCGCCTCGGGCAGGCCGCGGAGGACCGCGTGAAAGCTGCCACGCGCCTGGGAAAAGCGGTGGGCGTGTTCAAGGAGAAGGAGTCGGCCCGTGGGTGACAAGACCGGAATCGAGTGGACCGAAGCGACCTGGAACCCCGTGGTGGGGTGCTCCCTCACCACGCCCGGCTGCACCAACTGCTACGCCATGGGCGAGGCCGCGCGCCTGGAGCGCATGGGCGCGTTGAAGTACGCCGGGCTCACCCGCATCGCCAACGACCGCCCGGTGTGGACCGGCGAGGTGCGCTTGCACGAGGCGGCGCTGGATCAGCCGCTCCGCTGGAAACGCGGGCGCCGCATCTTCGTCAACAGCATGTCGGACCTGTTCCACGAGGGCCTGACCGACCAGGACATTGACCGCGTATTCGCCGTCATGGCGCTGGCGCGGCAGCACACGTTCCAGGTTCTGACCAAGCGCGCGGAGCGGATGCGCGCCTACATGCTGGCGTTCTCCTGGGAGCGCGTGGTGGAGAGCTGCCGGGGGCCGGACGGGGTGTCGGTCATCACCGGCCACTCCATCGCCGATCTGCAACGCGCGTTCGGCCTGCTGCCGCGCTTCGACTACGAGGCTGACCGCTCGGCGTGGCCGCTGCCGAACGTGTGGCTGGGCGTGTCGGTCGAGGACCAGCGCCGGGCGGACGAGCGCATTCCACACCTGTTGGCGACGCCGGCCGCGGTGCGGTTCTTGAGCATGGAGCCGCTGTTGGGGCCGGTGGATCTGGAGTATCCGGCTGGCCTGTTCCAGAACGGCCCAGCCATGTGCTGCGACGGCCGCGAGTGCGGGTGCCGAGGGCTCCCGGTTGATCCACCGCTGATCAATGGCTTGGATTGGGTGATCGTCGGCGGGGAGAGCGGGCCCAAGGCGCGGCCGATGCACCCGGATTGGGTGCGCTCGATCCGGGACCAGTGCGCCGCGGCCGGCACCGCCTTCCTCTTCAAGCAGTGGGGCGAATGGGCTCCTGGCTTCTACGAGGTCGGCATTGCCGAATGCTACGGCACCGGCACCCCCGACATCGCTTGGCCCGACGGATCCATCGCCTGGGGCGCCGCTGAAGAACATGGCGGCAACGGAACTGCCTTGCATCGCAAGGGCAAGAAGGCCGCCGGCCGCGAGCTGGACGACCGGACCCACGACGAATACCCGCAGGTGGCAGCATGAACTACAAGCAGACGAAAGCCTACCTGGACGAGTTGCTGGCCGGCCGGTACGGGAAGCACGAGCTGGCGCCGGCGGACACGAAGTCCTGGCTGGTGTCCAGCGAGGGGAAGAAGGGCGGCGCCTACTGGTACACGGTGACCTGGAGCCACCCCGGAACCCTCAGTGTCGCGGGGGACATCGGCGAGATTACCCTGACGCACTACCACGCCATGAACTCGTGGGTGAACGCCGTGTCGTGGGTGGCCGAGTGCGATTACGACTACCTGCTGGGCAAGTCCAACCTGCGGCAGGAGTACGACAGCGAGGCCACCTTCGCTGCGATCAAGGAGGAGCTGTGCGGCCGGGAGGCTAAGGAGTCGCTGGTGGACCTGCGCGACCGCCTGCGCGAGTGGCGGGAGGACATGCGGGCCGTCAACGACGCTGGCCGCGAGGTTGAGCGCTGGGAAGACCCGGACGAGCATGGCCCCTT